>CAZAON010000339.1:0-4662 GCA_964486655.1 uncultured Flavobacteriales bacterium | reverse complement strand
ATGAATTTGAGAAGGTCAGAAGGAAACAATCTTCCTCGTGAATTTTATCGTCGACAAGAATAGAGAATCTTTTTGCAGGAAATGGGGCGAATTCCGTAAGAACCAGTTTTACATAGGTAGAATACCCTCTTTTCGGTGCCTTTGAAAACAAATGAGCTACATGGGCATCAAAACTGACACCGATTGTACCAATGCAGAAATGTTCGTTAACAGTCAACGTATCTATCGTATCCGTTATTCCCGCATTAATAATCCTGAGTGCCTTTATACTATTCATTGAAATTCCCAAATGCCTTGACATTCCGTTGCCGGACCCGGTCGGTATGATGCCTAAAGCGGTTTTAGATCCAACTAACGCTTTTGCGACCTCATTTACCGAGCCATCACCTCCAACTGCAACGACATAATCATAATTTTTTTCAACCGCTTCCCGAGCAAGTTCAGTCGCATGATGCGCTCGTTCGGTCAGACAAATTTCAGAATCAAAAATAGTATGATCAATAAGCTTACTGATAACCGGAACCAATGCTTTGTTTTTTCCGGCACCTGAAATAGGATTAATGATAAAACGGATTTTCTTCATCATCTCATCTTATTATTGATTAATGAATGATTATAGTTCTGGACTATTGCTTTTAATAGTTTATCCATTTTTGAAACTGTATCAGGATTCTTATGAATGAGATTATTTTGTAATGTGCTGTCATTCGTAAAATTATAAAGTGAATTATCAGACAGGTTCAGATTGTATGCAAAACTGTCCTGAATCAGTTCATATGACTGGTCCATGTAATTTACGGCGAATCCGTTTTTGCTTTTATCAAAAACACTTTCGCCGAAAGCAAAGTAAGATTTTTGATATCCAAGATAATCCATTATACTCGGTAAAATATCAATATGCTGGGTCGTTTTTGAAATTACTCCGGTTAATGCTGAATCAGACGGACAGTAATACAAGATTGGAATAGAATAAAGTCCGACGCGACCATAATAGAAGGATGACCCTGCTAATGCGGTATGATCAGCTGTAATCACAAACAGAGTGTTATTATACCAGGGCATTTTCGATACTGTTTCGAAAAATTTGCGAAGCGAATAGTCGGTGTAACCGATCGAACGATGAATGGGTAATGTGCCTGCTTGAAAATTATTTTCAATATCTGCCGGTATTTTATAAGGATGATGGGAGGTAAGTGTAAAAACGGTTGAGAGAAACGGCTGGGACATTTTATTCATTTCCACAGCTGATCGCTGCAGGAATGGTTCATCGTATATCCCCCAGTTTCCATCAAAGTCTTTGTCATTCGCATACTCTGTTCGTCCAAAATATTTTTCATATCCAGCCATCTTTGCGAAATTGTCAAAGTTCATCGTTCCGTTTGTTCCCCCATGAAAAAATTCACTGCTGTAGCCTTCAGTCTTGAGCAGAGAAGCAATGCTTGTAATATAGTTACCGGAGTATACAGAAGTAATAAAAGGTTCATCCATCAGAGCAGGAATGCCGGCGAGTATGGCGGGAATACCTTCGATGGATCTTTTTCCGTTTGCATAGGCATTTGTACAGTTGAACGCGCTTTTCATGAGGGAATCGAGAAACGGAGTGTAACCGGTTTTGTTGTTCAGACTGCCAATATATTCCTTACCGAAACTTTCAAGAATTAAGATGACGACGTTTTTCTTTTCGAAAGTGGATTTAGACGGAACCTTGATCAGTGGATTCACTTTAATGGCCTCTTCCTGACTCATCCAGTTGTGTTCTTCAATGTATTGTTTGCCGAAAGTTTTTAGAATGGTGAATGGAGTATTCAGAATTAAGGCCGATGTTTTTCCGTAACCATACTTTGAAGCACTTAAAACGTTTAAAGGTTTGTATTGTATTCCGCCCCTGAAACCTATGAATGTTAATCCGGCGAATAATATTGTTACAAATGCTGTTAAGATGACCGGCACAATGCCTTTGCGGCGCGAATACTTCTCATCAATACCTAATGCCGGATAAGCTTTAGCGATCACAAAGACGCAACCAAAAAACAAGAGTAACAGATACCAGAAATCGACAATCATCTTCGGAGCCGTATTCATGAAATCCTGACCGTAGCTCATGATGTGTAATATTTCGGAGCCGGATCTTTTGCCGGTGAAGCGGAATAAACCTACATCTATTAAACTGAATAACAGGAAAGGAATATTTACGATGAGAAATATGGCTTTGAGAAGTTTCTGGAAAAAGCCTGAATAAAAGAAGGGAAAGGGCAGGAGGTGAAGAATGATAAATAAAATGTTGCTGATGACTATGGCTGTTATGTCATATCGCATACCATAAAAGAATGCCGATGCCAATGAACTGAAATCAGAAGTCTCAAAGTGCGAATAGTTGAAAATAAAAAACAATACACGACAGAAAAAATAAATGCTGAAGAGTAGTCCGAGCCGGCTTATGAGCAAAGAAAAATTACTTTGTGTTCGGTACACAGGGCAGTTATCGGTTAATGTAAGGGAGATGTTCCCCTGGATATTGGATGCAATTTAGTTTAATTATCGTATTTTTTAGAAATACAGTTTTCATTTTCGTATAGCCGAACAGCATATCAAAGTTGCGCATGATTATCCTTACAGATCAATTCAAAAAAAAAGCCGTCTGCCAATGGCGGACGGCTTTTTAATATTATTTATAGCTTATCGGATGAAATAATCTGTGCAAACATCTGATGCACCACCGTCGCTCCATCTGAATTAAACTTTGAATGAAGTTGAAGTGCTGGCTCCTGAAGTAACCTGGCTCGCTGAATTTGTAGCGGAAGTGTAGATCAGATCTACAACAGCATTTCCTGTCAAACCAACTTGCTGAGGAATTGTCATGTTGATTGGTGATCCTGTAACGATATCAGTGAATTCGATATATGTAAGTACAGTGTTAGTACTATCAAACGCTCCGAAATTACCAACTTTTACAAGTTTATTTATTGTATCTGAAGACATAACAACAGCATTGAAATTTGCAGTCGAGCTACATGAATCAACACAGTTATTATAGTTACCGTCGAAAATCTCGGCCTGGTTGTAAACATGCACGATACGGGTAGCTGAACCAACATTTCCTGCTTCATCTGTAGCGGAATATGTAAGAGTATAATCACCAACTCTGTCATGATCAACTGTTCCTGTAACAGTAACTGTTAACGCTCCGTCTTCATCATCATTAGCTGTAGCTCCCGGATCAGTGTAATGATCATTCAGAATAAGGTCTTCAACAGAGGCTCCGGCTAAAGTAACTACCGGTGCAGTTGTGTCATCTTTGCTGCAACCCGTCAATCCGAGAACTAGCGAACTAATAACGGCAGCAGAAAGTAATACGATCTTTTTTTTCATTTGGGGTGTTTTTTGGTTTATGGTTTGGTTTAGTTTAATGGTTATTTATTCAGGCTGGCAAAAATAGCATTAATATTTAAAGATTTTTTCGATAAAGTTTGAAAAGTTAAAATAAAAGGTATTTTTGCCCTTCCAATTGAAAAAAAATTACACTAAAAAAATGAAAAAGATTTTATCGCTTATCACAATCGCAGCATTCACAACTCTTGTAGCTTGCGGTCCAAGCGCAGAAGAAAAAGCTGCTGCTGAAAAAGCCCGTCAGGACTCTATTAATCAGGCAATGGCCGCTCAAATGGCTGCTGACTCAGCCGCACAAGCAATGGCAGAACAGGCTCGCTTAGATTCTATGGCAAATGTAGCTCGTATGGATTCAATCGCAAAAGCTGAGGCCGCAGCTGCTGCAAAGCCAAAAGCTAAGGCTAAACAAAAACCAGCACCGGCACCGGTTCCTGCTACAACCCCTCAGGTTGGCAAGAAAAAGCCGGGAGCCAAGTAAGATTAAATTATTTTTGGTAATTGTTGATATTTTTTAGAAATGCGCTTGTTATTTCTAAAAAAGATTATACTTTTGCGCCACTAAATAAAACAAACCTACAAAAACGATGAAAAAAGTATTTTCAACCCTGTTAGCTGCAGGAATTATTGCACTTGTTGCATGTGGTCCAAGCGCTGAAGAAAAAGCTGCTGCCGAAAAAGCAATGCAAGATTCAATCGCTCAGGCTGAGCAAGCTTCTAGCGCTATGCAAGAGCAGGCTGCTATGCAGGACTCTGCTAATGCAGCTCCGGCTACAGATGCAATGACTACCGACTCAACTGCTAAGTAATTAACTTTTTGATCGGAAAAATCTAAAGGAGTCCTTTAAAAAGGGCTCCTTTTTTATTTTACCCCTTTCGGAGCCTCAATTCCGCATTTTTCACAGCCCGCCTTTTTCTTGCCACGGAATTGCATTACCATTCTTCTGATGATAAATACCATCGATGCGGAAAATAGAAGAATAACAACCAACAATTGAATGTCCATAATAGTCTGCCGATCAGCAAAGATACTAAGCTATTTTGGATAATTTTACCCGCCAAAATCAGCCATCTATATGAATTAGGACCGTTCGCCCTATAGCGATGATCAATTACGGTTTATCTATAAACAACTTCTTATTCCCCGGCTTATCGAGGAAAAAATGCTCGTTCTTCTCCGGCAGGGCAAAATCGCCAAATGGTTCTCCGGTATCGGCCAGGAAGCCATTTCTGTCGGCTGTGGTCTGGCCGTAAATAAAGACGAATATATCCTCCCCA
>CAZAON010000338.1:0-6914 GCA_964486655.1 uncultured Flavobacteriales bacterium | reverse complement strand
ATCAATATCAGTTAATTCAATTTCAAAATCAGCATCGAAAGGCTCGCCACCGAAGAGGTTATCCAGTTTCTGTTTCCCATTCAGAATTTCATGCAATTTGTATTTTGCACCATTAAAAGTGTAGAGCTGAATTATATCCTTAATGGCGACCGATTCAATAGCTTCTTTGGATGAAAATGTTTTTTTAACCTGATCGCAAATTTCATTTATTTTCGGAATGTCCTTGTATTCTGTTTTCAGTTTATCAATACATTTTGAAATATAGTCACGGATTTCTTTCCAGTTCACGACTTCTTTAACGGCACCGAATTCATCTGTCTTAATCACTACATCCAGATTATCCGTAATACTCATTAAGCTTTTTGTAAACTTATTGTCGGTATCAATTACAAAATCTTTATACTTCCAAACGATTGTATATGATTTTTCGGAAGAATCTTTAATCAGGATTTCCGCATCGTATTTGAGCGTTTCTGTTATTGTAGTATCTGTTCCTTTGATTTTAATTTTTTCCTGTGTAATTGAATAGGTTTGTTTTTCATTTTTGTCCCAATACCCGATTACGGCCAGAGTGGAGTCTTCATAATTAATCTGAGCATAATTCCGTAAAGGATTAAATACTGTAATTAATAGAAATATAAAAAGTATAGTTTTCATTTCACAAGTATATGGAAAATGTATCTGAATAATGAAAACGAAAGAAAAAAATCAGTGAATTTGACAAACTAAATTGCACTATCGCTGACTAGCTCGTTTTTCGGTAGCTAACAATTGCCCAGGTATTATAGAAAACAGCGAAAGCCGATATTATCGCAAAATGTATTTTTAAATCACTAAAACTACTTCCTTTTAAAACTACCATTCGCATAACCTCAATAAAGTATCTCACCGGATTGAATTTTGTGATCCACTTGGCCCATTCAGGCATGCTGTCTATTGGTGTAAAAAGTCCGCTCATCAGAAGAAATACCATCATCAGGAAAAATGCGACCGACATGGCCTGCTGCTGTGTGGATGAATAAGCCGAAATTGTCAATCCGATTCCAAGCACGGCAATCAGATATATTGCCAGAAAGGAGTACAGAACAAAAATATTACCTGCAGGAACAATTCCATAAGCGATTCTTGCAACGCCTAATAGTCCAATGCTGAAAACAAACATTCCGATAATCCAGAACGGAATTAATTTTCCAAGTATAAATTGATATTTTTTAATCGGTGTTACATTAATCTGCTCAATGGTCCCTTTCTCTTTTTCAGCGACAATATTCAGAGAACACATAATCATCCCGATAAGTGTAACCAGGACTACCAATATACCCGGAACCATAAACAGGCGATAACTCAGCAACCTGTTAAACCAGTTGTTGGATACAATTTCAATGGAAGGTTCCGGTAAAAATGCAGGCAACGGATTTAATTCGGTAATAACATTTTTGTTTACTTCATTAATGATTTGTAACAGATAAGCTCCGCCGACGTTTGCTTTTGTACCATTAATCGCATTGACGGCGACAAATAATTTCTGTTTGCCTTCGCGCACTAAATTTCTTTCGAAACCGGCCGGAATTTCGAGTATGAGATCTGCCTTATCACTTTCAATTTGTTCGAAAGCATTGGAATATGAATTGTCATATGATGTGAGAATAAAATACCCCGAAGCGCTGATCGCCGATTCAAGTTTTCTTGAAACGGAAGAACGATCATGATCAACGATAGCAATATTGATATTCTTTATTTCAAAGTCGGCCGCTAATGGTAATATGAGTAATTGAATAACCGGCATGGCGATAATCATTCTCAGAATAGTCGGATTACGGAATATCTGCCTGAATTCTTTTTGTAATAAAAACCTGAGAGTCCTCATGCCAGCCTGATTTTAAATTTTTTCAAACTGATTATGGTTAAAAAAACTGTCATGCCCAAAAGAACCAATGACTCTTTCCAAACAGACATAAATCCGAGACCCTTTATCATTACATCTTTTACAATAATGTAATACCATTTAGACGGAATAATGTTTGATATTACCTGAAGAGGAACAGGCATGTTTTCTACGGGGAACATAAAGCCTGTAAGTATGGTTGTAGGCAGCATCATTCCGACAAATGAAACGAACATCGCGGTCTGTTGTGAATTAGTCACGTTCGAAATCATTAATCCGAGTGACAAAGCGGTAATTATAAAGAGACAGCTTTCCAGGACAAGGAGAACAACACTACCTTTAATAGGCGTGTCAAGCAGAAAAACGCTCAGTAATAAAATGACTGTTAAGTTGATCAGGGATAAAACAAAATAGGGTGTAAGTTTAGATAATATGACAAGAAATGGGTGAAATGGTGAGACTAATAAAACTTCCATGGTTCCGTTTTCCTTTTCTTTCACAATCGAAACGGACGTCATTAATACGCAAACAAGCAGAAGTACGAGAGCCATAACGCCCGGAACAAAGTTTGTTGCTCCTTTCAACGCCGGATTATATAACATTCGTACCTCAGGAATAATTACAAACGGCAAAGTATTTGCCATTGAAGTTTCCAGTTGATAATCATTAATAATATTCGAAGCGTATGTTACAAGTGTATTTGCCGTGTTTGGATCCGACGCGTCAGCAATCAATTGAATCTGTCCCTTGTGCAAGTGATTTAATGAGCTGTTGAAATTTTCCGGAATTACGATAGCAAGCTTAATTTTTCCTTTACGAAATGAACTTTCAATCTGGCCGAAAGAAAGCAGGGATTCCTCTATTTCAAAATTATTACTTGCCTCCAGTTTTGTTATGATTCTCCTGCTCGTTTCATCTTTTGCATAATCACAAATTACAATTTTAGAATTTTTGATTTCATTAGTCAATGCAAAACCGAAAAGAATAATCTGAACAATGGGCAATCCGAAAAGTAAGAGCAATGTTTTCTTATCCCTGAAAACATGGAAAAATTCTTTTCGAACAAAAACAAAAAATTGTTTCATATTAATCTGCTTTGCGTACCGCCGCTCTCGCTTCTTCAAAGAAAACTTCGTCCATCGAAGCGGCATTATAAATTCGTTTAAGATTAGCGGGTGTATCGAGAGCTTTTACCACTCCGTCAACCATAATAGATACCCTGTTGCAATATTCCGCTTCATCCATATAATGTGTCGTAACAAAAACCGTAATGCCTTTTGCGGAGGCATCGTAAATTAAATCCCAGAATTGCCTTCTGGTTACGGGATCTACACCACCTGTCGGTTCATCAAGGAAAACTATTTTTGGTTCATGAAATACTGCTATTGAAAATGAGAGTTTTTGTTTCCAGCCAAGGGGTAGTGAGCCGACTAATTTATTCGCCTGATCTTTAAGCTCTAACTGATTTAAAAGCTCTTCACTTTTTTCTTTTATTTGTTTTGTTTGAAGTTTATAAATACCGCCGAAGAATCGAATATTTTCTATTACCGTAAGATCTTCGTAAAGCGAAAATTTCTGACTCATATAGCCGATATTTTGCTTTATCATTTCAGTTTCGGTGAACACATCATAACCGGCGATTGTAGCTACACCCGAAGTCGGTATCAGCAGTCCGCACAACATTCTCATAGCGGTTGTTTTTCCGGCACCGTTAGCGCCAAGAAATCCGAATATCTCTCCTTTGTAAACGTCAATCGAAATTTTATTTACAGCGATGAATTCACCAAATTGCTTGGTGAGATCTCTGGTCGATATAACGATTTCATTCTTCATATTCAACTCCCGCTATTCATTAATCTGATAAAACAGTCTTCTATCGTCGGCTTGATTTTATTTACATGAATATTAGTATGTGAAAGATCATGCAGTTCTTTATTCAGAAGTAAAGGGTTTTCTGAATCATTTACTTTCATTGTAATATGATGGCTGCTTCCGAATGTATTACAGCTTGAAATGCCTTTTAATTTTCTCAAATCACTTAGTAATCTGCTCATATCATCGGCCGAAACTTCGTACAGATCATCCGGATATTTATTTATTATTTCTGGTGGCGTATCAACAGACATGATTTTACCGCTTTGAATAAGTGCTATTCTTTCACATAAATTTGCCTCATCCATATAAGGAGTAGACACTAAGATTGTTATTCCCTGTTCTTTTAGTCTTTTCAGCATACCCCAGAATTCTTTCCGGGAAACTGCATCAACTCCTGTCGTTGGTTCATCAAGAAACAAGACATCCGGCTTGTGAATCAGAGCGCAACACAAGGCAAGTTTTTGTTTCATCCCTCCTGATAATTTTCCGGCTCTCCTGTTTTTAAAAGGTTCGATCTGAATGTAAATATCTTTGATGAGCTCATAATTTTCGGAGATATCGGTATTGAATACGGTTGCAAAAAACTGTAGATTCTCTTCAACGGTTAAATCCTGGTATAATGAAAATTTTCCGGGCATGTAACCAACCTGTTGCCTGATTTTTTTATAGTCTTTTACAATATCCAGATTGTTTACGGAAGCCGAACCGCCATCAGGAAGTAACAGCGTTGTCAGCATCCGGAAGATGCTTGTTTTCCCTGCGCCATCCGGACCAATCAATCCGAAAAGCTCACCGTCTTTCACTTTAAACGATACATCGTCTACAGCAATTACGGTTCCTTTCTCGTAAGTCTTTTTTAAGTTATGTAATTCGACTTCCGCCATGATCAGAATTTAACTTCCCCGTACATTCCGATTTTGTAACGACCATCATTTTTCACGCTTACTTTTATGGCGTAAACCATATTTGCCCTTTCGTCTTTTGTCTGAATCGTTTTAGGAGTAAACTCCGCTTTATTGCTGATCCATGTGATTATTCCATTGCTTTCATTAAACCCTCCGTTTCCATCATCGGTAAAAACTTTTACCTGCTGATTCAATTTAACCAGCGGTAGCTGATCTCCCGAAATGTAGACTCTTAATATCATAGTTTTCAAATCGGCAATTTTATAAAGTGGTTTACCAATGCCTGTAATTTCATTTGACTCGGAATATTTAGTGAGAACTGTTCCATTCAGCGGATTTATTATTCTGCATTTATTGATCTGATCTTCCAAAAGATTTAATTGAGTATTAACAGTAGAGCCCTGATCATTTATTGTATTGGTAGTTGTTTGAAGTGAACTTTTCTGCGCTTCGAGTCTTGCTTTTATTGTAGCGACGTGCGACTCGGCATCATCCAGTTGTTTTTGAGAAGCCACGTTTCCCTTTACCAGATTTGAAATACGGTCACGATCCCTGATTGCATTATCAAGTTCTTTTTGCAATGCATCAATCTGCGTTTCAATCTGTGGTCGCGATGATAGAATTGCTTTCTGATTGCTCTCAAGTTGCTTTCGGGAAAGTACAAGTTGTGTGCTGTCGATGTAACCGACAATCTGTCCCTCTTTCAATTCATCCCCTTCATTTAGATTGAGAGACAATATTTTTCCGTTTGCTTCCGACGAAATGATTGTTTCGACAGACTCAAAGGAACCGGATGCATCATATGTTATTCCGTTATTTTTGCACGAAAACAATAGGGCTATAGAAGCTATTGTCAAAAGTTGAATCCTTAGTTTCATATTATATATTAATTTCCGTTTGTAGTTTTAAGCTGATAAGTCGCGAGCATTAGCTGAACCTGATGTAGCGATTGATTTGATCTGGCATCTGATTCTTTTTCCGTAGCCGTTATTAAATCAAACAGGGAACAAGAACCATTATTATATTGCAGTTGATAACCTTCACGTATTTTAGTACGAAGTTTTACAATGTCATCATCTGATTTTAAAATCGCGCGGTATTTTTCAATCTCAACATTCGATTGTTTTGATTGCATTGAAGTGTTGAAAAGGAATGTTTCTTCCTGAGCTTGTATTTTATTTATATTGATCTCTCTTAAATTTTTATTGTTTGAATGTGTATAGAGTCCGCCTATCTCCCATGAAAGATTCAATCCTGCTAAGGCCAGTGTTGATTTTTCTTTTCCTCCCAGATTTATTCCCGGAGCAATCAGAACACCGGCACCCAGCAGACCGATTTTAGGCATAAGTCTGACTTTGTCCACGGAGTATTGAGAGTTAATCAGGCTTCTTTGGCTTTCGAAAAGTGAAATTTCGGGACGATTAATTTTATCTGCTATTATGATTCGGTCTTCAGGATGCTGCATTTTTACAGAATCATCCAGTTGAACCGCCATGAAAAGCGAGAGCATAGCGAGATAACTCTTACGGCTGTACTGATACTCAGTCTTACGTTGTTTAATTTTTAAAACTTCGGCGCTTAATTCATCTGCTTCGGTATTTAATGCAAGTCCGTTTTTGTTCAAAAGTTTAATCCGCTCCGAATTACGTTCCAATGTACCAACCTGTATATCGATTTGCTTTATTTGCTCATCTATTAATAGTATTCCGAAAAACAATTGATTAATTCGATCCTTCAAAGCGTACATTTGAACATCAATATTCGCTTTATCAACTTCGTATTGTGCATTTGAAATATCTTTATGAGTCTTAGTAGCACCGCCGTCCCAAATTACCTGATTCAATTGTCCAAGTCCGATAAATTTAAAATCATCATTTCCATTAGCTGCGTTAGCCGGACCGAGATTCGGAAAGCCTCCAAAAACATATCCGGCGATTCCCGTTATACTTAATTGCGGCAGAAAAGCCTTGTTCGCGTTGCTGATTGTAAACTCATTCGCTTTTTCAATCAGGTCGTATTGTCTGATTAACGGGTAGTTTCTTTGAACTATGGCATAGCAACTATCTATTTGTAAACTAGTCTGAGCTGTAATATTATTGGAAAGGAATACCAATAATAGAATACATGACATTTTAAACTTAGATTTCATTTTCATAGCTCATTTATTAATTGGAGTATTCAATATTGAATTGATCCAAAGTGGTATCCATTTTTTTCGTTCTAACATGTATTGTTTGAATTGCTCTTCA
>CAZAON010000337.1:0-3506 GCA_964486655.1 uncultured Flavobacteriales bacterium | reverse complement strand
TATCATCAATAGAAGAAGTGGTGGTGCAGTTTAGTTTTTTAGCGAGAAGTCTGCCGGCTGATTTAGTTCGATTGTAAACCTGTATTATCTCATGTCCGTTTTTATGAATCAACAAACCAAGATGGTAAGCGACATTTCCGGCACCGATAATGACAACTTTCATTTTCATTTTTGCTCACTAACTTTCCTTATACGCTTTATAAGTGCAATCATCGAACCTAAGATCATGAGGATACAACCCATCCAAAGAATATTTATACCCGGAAAAATAATGGCCTTCATGATTACAAAATCTTTTCTGTTCGATTTTTTTTCTGCGACCTCTATGGTGATTTTTCCGGTTGCCGGATCAATTTTTTCAAAATTAAATTTTAATCCCAGTTCGTCGACATAAGCCTCTTTCGTAACAATTGAAAAGTTCTTTATGGCAAACAACGGCTCGGCAGTATAGAGTTTCTTGTTTATGTCTTCAATCAGAAGATTTGCTCCAACAATGATGTCTGATTCGTTCAGATCTAAAACCTTCTTATCTATATTCCTGTTTAATTCGCGGAAAATAATAAAGCTGTTACTCGTCATGAACGTATCGCCGATTGCAATTTCATGTTTTTTCGGACTCTGATATTCTCCTGTGTTTGCCGATTTATCCTCAAGTTCGGCATAGGTTATATGCGTATAAATATCCCTTGTCAGAAAATGTTTGGTCGCAGGCTCTGCCACATTTCCCATTCGTTCATTCAGCTGAATAAATGGTTTCAAGTCAAACTCCTTAACCAATTTTCCTGTTTTCTCATCAGGTTTAAAGTAGCTGATATTATAATATACGTGAATTCCTTCTTTTTCATTTCCTGTGTACGATACGTAATAAGGCCCCATAGGAAGTGTATCATTTTTCTGTTCGATCATGATATTTTCCTTATTCGGAATATCCTTTCCCAAATCTATGTTCTTGACATTACGGGAGATGATTTCCTTTTTGGAATTGCTGATTAAAGCCCCGCATAAGATCAATGCAAATCCGATATGAGCGATAGACGGACCGGCATTTCTAAGTTTGCCATTTAATGTGCGTATAAAATAATCGGCATTGGCAATTACGGCAAAAATCGAAGCGAACAGCAACAGGTAAAAATGAGGCGGATACGTTTTAAGAGCAATGGCACTAAGTCCGGTCAGTACAACCGAAATAACAATACTTAAAGTTATTTTCTTAATGAAGACTTTCGAATCAGTCTGTTTGTAACGGAAAAACTGGCCAACTCCCATTATCAGGGAAAGGAGTATTGCAACAGGAACCTGCCATTTGTTATAGTGGTCAATTGCATCAACCGGTGGTGCGAGTTTTGTGCCGAATAGTTTATTGATTACAGGCGTTGAAGTGGTAAACGTGATTTGAAGTGCTCCAATGACAAATACAAGCATTCCGATAAACATCCAGAATTCTCTGGAAGTAAAATGATCATCACCGTCATTCGTCAGGAGTTGTTTTCTGTTCCTTATTAAGAGAACGAGAGAGAGTAAAAGGAAGAACAACATATAAACAACCAGCTGACCGGTCATTCCCAGATCAGTGAAAGCATGAACCGATGAATCTCCCAGTATTCCCGAGCGAGTCAGGAAAGTAGAGTAGAGGATAAAGAAGAAAGTCACTACGCACAATACATAAACAGATAACAAAGCTTTTTGTCTGTGTACATAGATCAGCATAACATGCACGGCGCCGACAAGTGTCATCCAGGGAACAAGTGATGCATTTTCTACAGGATCCCATGCCCAGAAGCCTCCGAAACTAAGTGATTCATAGGCCCAGGCTGCACCCATTAAAATTCCGGTACCGAGGATCATAACTCCAACAACGCCCCATATCAAAGCCGGTCTAACCCATTCGGTCAGATTTCGTTTTATCAGAGATGTTATGGCATAGGCAAACGGAACAACAGTAAGAGCGAAACCAAGGAATAAGGTAGGAGGATGAATAGTCATCCAGTAATTCTGCAACAAAGGATTCAGTCCGCGCCCGTCTGCAATCT
The DNA here is from genome assembly GCA_964486655.1 of uncultured Flavobacteriales bacterium. GTDB lineage: Bacteria > Bacteroidota > Bacteroidia > AKYH767-A > 2013-40CM-41-45 > JADKIH01. The sequence continues at coordinate 1,476 of CAZAON010000337.1, read as the reverse complement.
TACTCAGGTAATCCGGCGACTTGATAAATGGCAGATTGGCAAAATCAGGATGCTCTCTTAGAAGGATAAAAGGATTACTACCGATTTTGTAATTGAAAATTACAACACCGATGATCATTGATGAAAGAAAAACCTGTACGAGTGAAATGACGAACATCACGCCCGTTTCCCATTGACGGGCTGTATATATTACGACCCAGCTTATAACGCAATGCCAGAACATCCAAAGTAGAAAACTTCCTTCCTGGCCTTCCCAGAAACAGGATAAAATATATCGCAGGGGCATTTTGGTATTACTGTGTTCCCAGACATAATAATATTCAAAACGGTGATTCAGTATGATGAAAAACAGAACCGTAAAAATTCCGATGATGCCGGTGGTATGAATAGCGAACATTCTTCTTGCAAACGTTCGCCAAGTTAAATCTTCAGTCTTCAGGCTTATGTAAAAACCAATGGCTGACATCAGAGATGCAACGAAAGAAACCATGACGAGAAGGTTTCCGACCTTTCCCCAGATCAGTTGCTCTCCGGTATATTGTATATCCATTTCGGGAAAAAAGTATTAGTAAAGATTCAGCGTGAAGCGCTGACGTTTTTCATGTCCTCTTTCGGGTTATTATATTTCGAAGGACATTTCATCAAAATATCTGAAGCAATGAAATCATCTCCATCCATTTTGCCAATAACTACTATTTGCTCCGACTTATCAAAGTCCTGAGGTCTTGCTTTGTGAAGAATGACTTTCTTTTCGGCACCTTCGTTATCGGTCAGATAAAATGAAAACAAATCTGCATCCTTGTGAGGATCATATTCCTGAGGTTTGTCTTTATTTAATTTGCCGACAACGTGATACTTTTTAGAAGGATGACTTTGAGCAGTACTAAAAGAAGCATATGTACTGGAATCTGCCAGCGTACTTAAAATAGCTCCAATTGCTACAGCAATAATGATAATTGCTATGATATGTGACTTTTTCATTGGCGGAATTAACTATCCGCAAATTTACACTTTATACTTCAAATTAAGCTAATTTGAAGTACCTCACTTATGTGCTTTTCCTGCGTTTTTTTCAATCTTTCGCAGCCGGTAGTCAATGGACATAAGGAATAGAAAAATTCCGGCTAAAACGACAGAAAGTACGACTATCACAATGTAGATTTTGCCGTTGGCTCTCATGCCATCGGCCATTTCCACCTCTTGTCCGAGTGATATAAAAGGGATTAACAGCGACATTAAAAATGCAAGTACAATTCTGTATTTCATAGTTAATTGTTTTGGTGTGTAAGTCGTTTAAGTCTGACGCGGATTTCTGTGATCCATACTGCTAAAAGTGACCATCCGACAACGGCCGGATAAAATACTTTACGTAAATTATTATCCATATCATAGGCATTGAAACCCGGATTTCCTCCATTGCCGGGATGTAATGAATCGGTTAACCTTGGCAGGACCATGATAAAAACAAGCATCATA
>CAZAON010000336.1:0-11659 GCA_964486655.1 uncultured Flavobacteriales bacterium | reverse complement strand
ATATAAACGGTCACCGATCTGAACACGTGGTGTGTTATTATCTCCTTTTACAACGGTATAAGGAACTCTCTCACGCTCTTTTGTGATCTGGTCGTATGTTTCACCCATAAAACGTTTTATAGACGAAATGGTATTCTTTGGGTTTGTAATTGCCTGCCTTTTTGCCGGATCGCCAACTTTACGCTCTCCGTTATCAAGGAATGCAACAATTGAAGGCGTTGTCCTGCGTCCCTCGCTGTTCGGAATCACAACAGGCTCGTTACCTTCCATTACAGCCACGCAACTATTTGTAGTTCCGAGGTCAATGCCAATAACTTTTCTCATATGTTTAGTGTTTAGGTTTTTGCTTAATTAGATGCTTCCGGCCAAAGTCAATCATGGTGCCATGGAGACGAAACAGGTAAATTTGTCAGGTTTTGGGAAAAAGGCCGAAAAAAAGCCAAAAATGTCAGAATTGGAAGCCTTTATCTGACAGATTATTGTCGATATAATCCTTGGTATCCTGATCAATATCCCGGAATTCTAAATGGGTAAGCCTGCTGCTGAAAAGACCTACTCCGTTAACGACTGTTGAAAATAAAGGCTTTTCGGTAACGACTCCTGTCGAAGGCTGATTCAACTGTATATAGGTCTGAAGATCTTCGCTTCCTTCAGTGAAAATATATTCAATGGTTTTAATCCCGGCCTGAAGTGAATCAACTCGCCTGTAATAACCGGGCTGAATATCCGGAATATTGTTTTCAAGCAATTCGAAAAATTCGGCCTTATAAAAAACATACTTCGCTTCCTGTGAGTTTATTGTTGTAGGAGAACCAAGATTCCAATCCACGGAATGATAGGTCGTATTTCCATTCGGATCAATTTCCCTGTAATGAAAACGCAATTTTAATTCATGAATGAATGAATTTTTACCGGGCTGATAAGTGACATAAACCGGAAAGTTAAATGACGAAGCAAAATCGACCGGATCCTGAATCGCAGGGGTAATAAATATATCACCAACAACCTTTGTTTCAGAATAGACGGCAACACCCGTTGTAGTATCGGCAACATCGATTTTGTATTTGCTGTTTGGGTCAATGGGATGGTTGGTTTTATATAAAACAACGAATGGGCTATTGAAAATTCCCGTGTCCTTATTGTTCGGCTCCGACCTTGTAAGATCAAACTTTGCACCGGTCGAAAGTTCAGTCATCGTTACTTTAAGAACATTACCAAAGTTGATCGAATCCTTCTGCTGCGCCATAACATACGCATCCCCTTCTCCGAGATATGCTTTACTGATCCGAACCTGCTGCACGCTGTCAAATACATTGATTAGTCCGTCAAGCACGATCACTTCCTTATAAGGAGCGATTACGTCGAAATCGGTCGAACAGCTACCAAATACAGATGCAAAAAGTACAATGGCAAAAATTCTTCTAATAGGGATGAAAAGATAATTTTTTAAATCGACTCTAAAAGCATCAGGCCGTAAATTAGGATTTCTTAACACTTGGATTTGCCATGCCCGAATATCAGTTTGTCAATACTATAATTTGTAGCTTTGGCCAACCTTAATAGAAAAAAGTATGTCAATAGCAGCCCGCTCGGAAGACAAAAAAGTCACTACTCACACTCTTCAGGAAATGAAGAAAAGAGGTGAGAAAATAAGTATGCTAACGGCATATGATTTCTCCCTTGCCAGAATTCTGGATGATGCGGGCATTGACGTAATGCTTGTCGGCGATTCAGCTTCTAATGTCATGGCCGGCCATGAAACAACGCTTCCGATCACCCTGGAGCAGATGATCTATCATGCTTCCTCCGTTGTAAGGGCTGTGCGCCGCGCACTGGTTGTTGTTGATCTTCCGTTCGGATCATACCAGGGAAATTCCAAAGAGGCCCTGAATTCGTCCATTAAAATCATGAAAGAATCGGGTGCCCATGCCGTTAAAATGGAGGGCGGCCGCGAAATCAAAGACTCGGTTGAACGTATTCTCTCTGCCGGTGTACCTGTAATGGGGCATCTCGGACTCACCCCCCAGTCTATCTATAAATTCGGCACCTATGTGGTCAGGGCTAAAGAAGAAACCGAGGCTCAAAGACTCATTGAAGACGCCCATATACTTGCTGAAAGCGGTTGTTTTGCCATCGTATTAGAAAAAATACCTGCACAACTTGCAGCCCAGGTGGCTGATGAAGTAAAAATACCGATCATCGGTATTGGAGCGGGTGGTAAAGTGGACGGACAGGTTTTAGTATTACACGACATGCTGGGGATAACTCATGAATTTAATCCGCGTTTCTTAAGAAGATATCTTAATCTTTACGATGAAATAAAAAAGGCTACCGCAAATTATATTGACGATGTAAAAAGCGGAGATTTTCCAAGCGACAGAGAACAGTACTGATTTTCTAATTATTCAGTAATTATTTGACGGGCCTTTTTTATTAGCCCATTATTAAAATTGAAACTAATCTTTATTGAAAATGAAAGAGGTTATTAGTCCATCACTGAATATCCTGTACGAAGACAACCACCTCATTGTCGTGAATAAACGCCCGGGGGAAATCGTTCAGGGCGATAAGACCGGAGACCAGCCGATGAGTGATCTCATCAAGGAATACCTGAAAGAAAAAATGCAAAAGCCGGGCGCCGCATTTTTAGGAGTTGTGCATCGAATTGATCGCCCGGTAAGCGGTGTCGTTATTTTCGCACGCACCAGCAAGGCTCTCTCCCGCATGAATGAAATGTTTCGCGAGAAGAAAGTAAAAAAAACTTATTGGGCCGTCGTAAAAAATCGTCCGGCCGAAGACCAGGGCACCTTAATTCATTATCTCGTAAAAGACGAAGCGAAAAATAAAAGCAAAGCCTTTCCGAATGAAGTTCCGGGCTCACTGCGCGCCTGGCTCGACTACAAATTAATCGGACAATCAGACAATTATTTTCTGCTCGAAATAAATCCGCTTACCGGTAGACACCATCAGATCCGCGTTCAACTTGCAAGCATGGGCTGCCCTATCAAAGGCGATCTCAAATACGGCTTCCCCCGCTCCAATGAAAACGGCTCGATTCATTTACATGCCAGAAAACTTGAATTCATGCATCCTGTCAAGAAAGAGGAAATTAAAATTGTTGCACCGGTACCGGATGATGTGGTGTGGAATGCGTTAACGAAAGGAATTGATTAAATAATCCAACACTAACTTTCCGGGACGATTAATTTTTTTATGCCGTATACAAATTACTTCCGAAATAAGAATATCCTTGTTACCGGAGGCGCCGGCGCAATAGGCCGAAATCTTGTTTCAAAGCTTGTAAAACTGGGAGCTTCCAGGATTATTATCATCGACAATTTGTCTTCCTCGTATGCATGGAATATCCCTAAAGATTCGAATATTCTGTTTATCAGGGGTGATATAAGAAATGATGACGACCTCAAACGGGTATTCCATCATAAACCAACTATTGTTTTCCATCTCGCCGCCTTCTTTGCCAATCAGAATTCTGTCGATTATCCGATTATGTGTGAAGAGGTAAACGGAAAAGGCATGTTAAATCTGCTTGAATACTGTGTATTATCCAATCGAATTGAGAAATTCGTTTACACTAATTCCGAAGGCGGAGCCTATGGAAGTGATTGCATTCTTCCTTACAAAGAAAATCAAATTTCATTTCGACTCACGTCACCATATTACATTAGCAAGATGGCGGGAGAATCCTATTGTTATTATTATTATGACATGTATGATCTGCCGGTTTCAGTCGCAAGATTATTTAATTCCTATGGACCGGGTGAAGTCCCCGGAACATACCGGAATGTCATTCCCAATTTTATTTATTGGGCCTTACAGAAAAAACCACTTCCTTTAACAGGAAACAAGAATATTTCCCGTGATTTTGTTTTTGTTGATGACATTGTTGAAGGAATTTTACGATTAGCTTATTTTCCTGAGGCTTTATCTAACCCGATAAACATCGCTACAGGACGAGAAACATTTATTTATGACCTTGCTAATATCATTAATGAAAAAACCGACAACCCGTCAGGTATTCAGATATTGGATAAACGAAAATGGGATACTAGGGATAAAATTATTGGAGATACAGAAAAATGCAGTCAAATATTAAAATTTACTCCTTCTACCGGTCTTGAACAGGGAATAGAAAAAACTATTTTATGGTTCAGGGAAAATTGGAAAGAAATAAATAACAATAACAATTTCACTCCAGGCTTAAATCCGGCATTGGATGTATAAAATTAAGAAATTCAAAGTACGCTGTATTAAGCGAAAACTCCATTAATCAGAAATATAATTAGCTATTATATATTCTATAATTCTTTCAGAAGCTTTTCCATCGCCATAGGGATTTTCCATTTCAGTAAGGCCGGTTATTAGTATCATATTAAAAGTTCGCTTAATCGTTTCATAACTAATATCAACAATAAATGAATACCCCCTTTCTACAGATTCAATTCTTTCCGATTTATCACGTATTACAATTACAGGCAGATTGAAACTCGGTGCTTCCTCCTGTATACCTCCTGAATCTGAAATTATCAAAATAGCGCTCCTATAAAGCGTATGCATTTCATTTAATTTCAAAGGAGAAAGAATATGAATATTCTTTACATCAGCCAGCCTGCCATTCTCCAAATCTGCCTTAACTGCAGGTGATGAATGAGACAGCCAGAAAAATGAATAGTCTTCATACTCCAGCGCCAATTGCTTTATTATTTGTATCAACTTTGTTATTCGAATACTTTGATTTTCCCTTCTATGGCATGAAATTATTACGGACTTTCGTTCCGGAAATGATTTTTCTTTATCAACATCCATATCAGAAAATTCTTTCATCAGATTTACAGAATCAACAATTGTATTTCCTGTAATTAGAATATTCTCAGGAGCAATTCCTTCCTTCACTAAATTTTCAAATGCTGAAGCTGTTGGTGCAAAATGGATGTCAGTAGTCATGGAAATCACACGTCTGAAATACTCTTCAGGAAATGGAGTACTCAAATCGAAAGTACGAAGTCCGGCTTCGATATGTGCAAAAGGGATCTTATTCATGAAAGCTGCCATAGATGCCGACAAACAGGTAGTTGTATCACCTTGCCCTACAATTAAACAAATCTTATTGTTTGCATTTATTTTATCTACCATATTCTGAATTCCTAAAAGCAAATCAGAGTGAGATAAGCATAAAGAATTATTCCTCATTTTGACCGTAAATGACAAATGAGGTTTGAAATTAAATAATGAGAATAATTCTTCAACAAGATCCGGCTGCTGACCCGTGTACAAATAAATAAAGTAATCAGACAACCCTTTCTTTTCAATTAATCTGAAAATTGGAATCAACTTGATAAACTCCGGCCGAGTTCCAAAAATAAAAACAACTTTTTCCGCTATCATACTAATTGACGATAAAAATCCGACATAGCCTTCCCGACCGGTTTATAATGGTAAATATCCCTGCTCAATTGAATGGCTCCGGAGCTTATTGATAATCTCAAATTCGAATCGAGCACACATTTTTTAATTGCATTTGAAAATTGTTCAGGAGTATCCGCAATAATTAAGTTTTTTCCGTCGACATACTTTATTCCCTGTGCTCCAATTGTAGTCGAAATAATGGTCTTTCCAAGTGCTAACCCTTCAATGATTTTTGCCCGTATTCCGCTACCTGACAGCAGAGGTACAATCATTATTTGCTTATCACATTGAAATTCCAATGGATTTTCCACCGAATCTGTAATTTCCAGATATCTGTTTTGATACCTGTAGAATGATTTAGGCATTTTTCTCCCGGCAATAATTATTTTGACTTTTAGTTCATTCAAATTAAGGATTGGAAGTACATTCTTCAAAAACCATTCAACTGCTTCAACATTTGGCAACCAGTCCATCGAACCAAGATGATAAACTACAAGTTCGCATTTATGCTGCAAATCAAAATCATAATTCAAAAGCCTGTCATAATCATAACCCATTGGAACTACTGTTACAGGAGTATTACCATATTTCCTGAATTCATCAGCATCATCATCTGTAAGTGCAATTATTCCATCTAATTCCTTCACAACGTTTTGTTCAAATGCCTCTAACCGGCTAAGTGCGACCGTTAGCATAAATCGTTTAATCCGGTTATGAACATTATTAAGATACCGTTGCCATATAACAAATTCAATGTTCTGAGGACGAAGAACTATTTTTGCCTTGGAGAAAGTTCTAATAACTTTTATGTATTTGCATAAATAGAGGTGTTCGAGCTGAACGATATCATAAGTCGAATGATTCAATATTTCCCTGAGCCGGTTTTCAAATTCAGACGATATAAAACGTGAAACAAAGTATGAATCGTTGCCGAATAAATTTACAACGGCACTAACAGGTTTTAACCGCGTATCAACTTTCACCGATTCAAATTGCACAGATTGCAAATAGTCTTTGGGAAGTAAATTTTCATCCACAAAAATACGCGTTGGATTCATCGCAAGCACCTTGACTTCGACCCCACTGGAAAGTAGACCCCTGGTAGTGAAATGCATAACCTGCGATCCTCCGTCGGACGGAGGATATGGCATCTTATGACATAACTGAAGTATGCGCAATGCCTTTGTCTTTAAGTACCAATTCCGCAAGTTGATTTGCCGCCGTGTAGCTGCCTTTCGTGCTCAAATGAACTCCATCAAAAAAATCATCGTCTGCTAAGTTGAACTCAAGAATACGGAGTCCGGTATCTGAAGCGATTGATTCGATTCGAGCATTGAATTGCCCGACAGTTCCATTCATTGAAAAATTATACGGGTAAAAAACATTTCTGGTAATACGAGGAATCTTTATAAGAAAAACATTCTGATTCACGGAAAGTAACCTGAGTTTCGTAATCAGTTGCATGTATGCGATACTAAATTCTTTGATTGAAACATTGTTCTTAATATCGTTTGTTCCAATCATTACAGTTATCAGGCTCGGATAAGATTCCTTAAAAGAAGTAAACACGGGATTAAGAGACCTGACAAGGTCAATGGTTGTAAATCCATTTTTTGAATGATTAATTACATTCCATTGTTTATTCAATGATCTGGACAGTATGTCGCCGCAAATTTCGGGGTATCCAAGATAACTTCGCGCTCCAAAAGTTATGCTATCTCCAAATGATAATAATGTTTCCCAATTCATAAAGTAATTATAAATTTCTTAAACGAATCTACAGAAAATTCGACCGAAACAATAAGAAGAAGTATTCTATGCTAAAAAATAATACCCTACCACAAGCCATAATATCCCCTTCAAAAGAAAGAAAAGAAAACCGGCAATGCCAATTTTCTTTAGCCTTTCCTTTGATTTAGGCGAAATCAATTTGAGGTAATACTGCTTCATACGTTAAGCCGCAAAGTTGAACATTTTCTTCAAAATTTGCAATTGAAACCTTTCGAATAACCCGAAACAAGACACCCGGGACCTGAAACTATTTCACCAGTACAGCCTTGATCTCATCATAAGCCGGAAAATCGTTGTAATGCCACATATTAACGACTTTGCCATTCTGTAAAAGCATCAGTCCGGGATTGGAACGGATCATAGTTTTCAAAGCCGTCTCATCCGTATTGTAAAAATCATACATGGAATTATGCTTATGCCTGAAGTCTTCAATTTCCTTTTGAGAAGCCGAGGTAAGTCCGATAAATTCAATGCCATCCTTCTGACAAAGCGCTACAAAATCATTCACCTTCGATTGCGCGTCTTCGTTTGTATTGCTCAACTTATAGGCGACAAGGAGGAAAACATTTTTCATTTTCAGAACATCGTCGGTCACATCAGTTCCGTTTGCGGAAATACTGAAATCATGTATGGCGGGCTTATCTCCTTCACGAATAACCTTATCGGTGCGGTCAATGAATTTCCATGTATCGTCAATACCCGAAAGCTGGTCAGCAGCCAACTCATGTCTCTTACCATCCTTTTCGTAGGTAAACATCATGACAATACTGTCTGTCTTTGCTCCGGGAGGAAGCTTCATTCCTTCCGGAATACTTTTTCCGATTGCATACGGACGAAAATCAATGACAGGAAGATGTCTGTAACAATGAACAGAAAAAAGAAAAGATGCAATGAATCCCAGATAGGCTAAAATAGTGGAAGAACGATCTCCGAACAACGGCTTGATATCGTTACGGGCGACGAATATAAAAAAGATGAGAACGAGTAAGACGACGTCTTTCATGAATGACTGGAATGGCTTAAGGTGCAAAGCATCTCCGAAGCATCCGCAATCCTTAACAACATCAAACTTCCATGACCAGAATGTGAGGAAAGTGAAAAATACGATCATGAGTAATAACGACCATGCCGTAAAACGCATTTTCGCTCCGAGCAAAAGTGCAATACCAAGTCCGATCTCAAATGCACAAATTAAAATCGCCAGCAGCAATGTCACAGATGACATCCAGGGCATATGAAATACACTGAAGTATTCGTCGAGTTTATAGGAAAATCCGAGCGGATCGTTTGCCTTTATGAATCCGGAAATAATAAATAATACTCCGACTAATACTCTTGATATGTTTGCTAATATTCTCATCATATAAGTGTTGAATTGAAAATCAGTTTTCTTTTAATTTGATTAGAGCAAAAACGGAGTAGTTAATTATATCCATAAAATTCGCGTCTACTCCTTCGCTTATTATGGTCTTTCCCTTATTGTCTTCTATTTGTTTTATGCGTAAAAGTTTCATTAAAATTAAATCGGTCATCGAACTGGTACGCATCCCCCGCCAGGCTTCTCCGTAATCATGATTTTTATTCTCCATCAATCGCCTCGACTCATTCGCGTATTTATCATACAGACTAACTACTTCCTCTTTGCTCATCTCCGTTTCTTCTGTGGTACTGCCCTTCTCTGTCTGTATAAGCGCGATGATGCAATAATTGATGATACCCAGAAACTCATTATAGATTCCGTCATCTACCTTTTGTATGCCTTTTTCTTCTATGCTGCGAATACGCTGAGCTTTGATAAAAATCTGATCGGTAACCGAACTTCCACGAAGAATGCGCCATGCTGTTCCATAATCCTTCAGCTTATCAAGAAATATCTTTTTCCCTTCCGCGATTATTTGTTCATGTTGAGTGGATGTATTGGACATGGGATTCGCTGTTACTGTTTCCATTTATAAAATTGTATGATTACTTTCGTGCAGACAGGAAGCACTCTTTTCACGCCGCCGAAGATACGTTATTTCACATGAAGAAAACCTTAAACTGCCGAGGCCGTCTTTTGGATTTATCAACACCTGTAGTGATGGGCATCATTAATATTACTCCCGATTCCTTTCATGATGGTGGAAAATTTAAGGATGAAAATACACTTCTTTCGGCAGTCGAAAACATGATAAAAGACGGTGCATCAATCGTTGATGTGGGCGGACAATCAACCCGTCCGCGCTCAACCCGCATCGATGCCGAAACAGAATGGCAGCGAATTCATTCCGCCATTACAGCCATTCATTCTCATTTTCATCAAACAATCATCTCCGTTGACACTTTTTATTCAGATGTCGCCGCAAAGTCACTGAAAGCCGGCGCTTCCATTATCAACGATATTTCAGCTGGAGGTTTCGATAAAAATATTTACTCCGTCGCCGCCGAAGCTGAAGCTCCATATATAGCAATGCATATGAAGGGCGAACCGGAAACCATGCAGGACAACCCTTTCTATTCAGATGTTTTAGAAGAAGTTCTCCAATACTTTGCTCAACGAATTCAACTCATTAAAGCAGCTCATGTACACGATATTATTCTTGATCCCGGCTTCGGCTTCGGAAAAACTGTGGAGCATAACTTCACGCTATTGAAAAACCTGAATGTTTTTAGAATGTTGGGTTTTCCGATCTTAGCCGGATTAAGCCGTAAGTCAATGATTACAAAAGTGCTGAATATTAAGAATGAAGATGCGCTTAACGGCACAACAGCCCTTAATACCATTGCCCTGTTAAACGGCGCTTCCATTCTCCGGGTTCACGATGTAAAAGAAGCCGTAGAAGCAATAAAACTTGTTCAGAAACTTCAAATGTAAGTTGTACTTTTGGGGGAGTATTGAGTACAAAGTACAAAGTACAGAGTACAGAGTACAGAGTACAGAGTACAAAGTACAAAGTATAGAGTATTGAGATGTTCAGTAGTTGTTTAGATTAAAAAAAAATAAGCAGCATTCAAAAAATCGCAATCGTAATTTTTAATCCGTAATTCGTAATTAACCTCCCCTTGGATCTTTTCCACATCGGCTTTCTTTCTGTACGACTTATCGACATAATCGATATATTAATATTTACTTTCCTGCTTTACAAATTATATAATCTTCTGCGGGGTGGGGTTGCGATAAATATTTTCATCGGACTACTCACTGTCTACACATTATACTGGATTTGTGTGAAAGTCCTGAATATGGAATTGCTTGGAACCGTACTCGGACAATTTATCAGCCTCGGCTTTATTGCACTTATCATCGTCTTCCAGCAGGAAGTTAGACGATTCCTCATCGTGCTCGGTACAAATAACATTATTTCGAAAAACACATTTACGAAACAACTCCTTCCCTGGAACTGGCAACTGCAGAAGAATCCGCCTCTCGATATTTCCAAAATCGTAAAAGCTTGCCGACAAATGGCTAAAGACAGAACAGGAGCCATCATCGTTTTAGCCAAATCATCACAGCTCAAATATTTTGCCGACACAGGCGACCACATGTCAGCCGACATTTCACAACGACTGATCGAAAGCATTTTTTTCAAAAACTCCCCTCTTCACGACGGAGCAATCATTATTGTCAACAACAAAATAAAAGCCGCACGCTGCGTTTTACCGGTCACGGAAAATGTTGAACTCCCGGCCCACCTCGGAATGCGTCACCGGGCCGCTATCGGAATAACCGAACAAAGCGATGCTCTGGCTATTGTAGTCTCCGAAGAAACCGGTGAAATCTCATTTGCTCGCGAAGGACAGATCAAGATCAATGTGACAGTAGAAGAACTGGAAAGAAAACTTCGGGAGGAGTTTGAACAGTAATTGGGTAATGAAGATTTAAGATTTAAGATTGAAGATTTAAGATTTGGGGTAACAAGTTTTTGCTGCTTCCGGGAATGATGTTTGATATTTGATGTTAAATGTTAGAAGCCAATTTTTTATCAAATATCAAAAAGACCACAGCTCTCCTCCTATTCGTAATTCGTAATTCGTAATTTGTAATTCATTTCTGCTGTGCTTCAAATTTCTTTATCAGTTCTTCATCACTAAGATTTGCATTCAACTGATCCAGTGAAGCCTGTGCAGATGGAGTGAGCTGATGATTGGGGTATTTTTCAATGAACTCTTTGTACTTTTCTTTCGCTTTTTCCTTATCTACTACTGATGTTTCATATAAAAATCCTTCCATGAATAAAGCAGCTGCCGCTCTGCGATATTCCGGGTAATCTGCACGAAGACGTTCGTATAACTGAATCGATTCCTGCGGTTTTCTGAGTCCGTTTGCCAGATCCGCCGCTTTAAATAAATAGGTCGCCGAAGCAGTATCGTCTTTATAAGTATCAACAAATTCAATATACTGCTTCAGCACTTCATTCGCTGTCGCCGTACTCAGCATCTTTACACTGTCATTAAATAACTTTGT
>CAZAON010000335.1:0-2413 GCA_964486655.1 uncultured Flavobacteriales bacterium | reverse complement strand
ATACATTTACTCCGAATGGCGATGGATTGAATGAATACTTCAGACCGATTGGAGCTAGTCTTGATTTATACGAAATGACGATCTGGAATCGCTGGGGAGAAGTTATTTATACAGGAGACGAAACCCATCCGTGGTTTGGTCAGGTCAAAAATTCGAAGGAACCGGCGCCTGAGGCCGTTTATGTTTTCCGCATCGATTACAAGGACGACCGCTTCGGTGAAAGAGTGGTTACAGGCAGAGTTACATTATTACGCTGATTTTATGTGTTTTAGAGGCATTTCAAATTCTCCGGTTCAAAACTAATCGGTTGAATTTTTGTTTCAATTTTGTACTTTTGCTTCGAAATGGCAAAGAATTTTATCAGTAATAAAGACGAGACAGTAGTGATGTTTGAGAATAAGTTTCTTGAACGACTCACAAGGATACATTTCTCGGTTCCGCTTTTTATTTTTATTCCGGTTATTTTTTACTGCTTGTACAGAAGTTTTGCAGTAGAGCAAATTAATATGCTTGGTATCTTCGGATATTTATTGCTTGGGTTGTTTGTCTGGACTCTGACTGAATATATCATGCACAGATTTGTGTTTCACTGGATGCCACCCGGAAAATTAGGAGCAAGAATACATTTTGTTTTTCATGGTGTTCATCATGATTATCCAAGCGATAGTAAGAGGCTTGTCATGGTTCCGACTGTTAGTATTCCATTAGCTCTCTTATTTTATTTCATGTTCAAAGCGCTCATAGGTCCGGTACATGTCTTTCCATTCTTCGCGGGTTTTCTTGCGGGTTATTTATTTTATGACATGACCCATTATGCGATAAACCTTTTTTATTTTAAGAGCAAATTCTGGCTCTTTTTAAAACATCAGCTCATGTTAAATCATTACACAGCCCTGTACAGGGGATATGGTGTAAGCTCGAAGTTTTGGGATATTATTTTCCGTACAATGTTTAGAAAATAAATTACGAATTACGAATTACGAATTACGAATAACGGGTCACTTCGTTTTCTAATACACTTACACTTAGTCTTACGCTACTCCGACACTTAATACTTTCACTCACACTTTTTCTATCTCAAAAAGTCTAATAAATCAGAATGAGTATCCGATACCGATATTCAGGAAAGTATTTTCAGTTTTATAAGGTGGCGCTGTCGGACTTGGATTAATAATCAAATCCGGATTTTGCTCCCCTGTCTGCATTAATCGAACATCGGCTTTTATCGCAACGTTTGCAATCGGCAGATAATTAATTCCAAAAACAATATGCGATTGATCAAGCGTGTTATCTTCAATTCCATTAGAAGGCACTGAAGAATTGAGATCTAATTTTTCATAACGTGCAAAAGCAATAAATTGTTTTTTGGAGTTTTTAGTCTTAGTATTTAAAAAGTCATATCCGACTTCTGCATACAGACCGTAGCCTGATTCAGGTGTATTGTTCGAATATGCTCTGTTGATTTCATTTGCATCCGGTATTGATATAAGTGTTCCTAGCACCTTAACAACCAATCCGTATTTTTTATACTGAACATCTGCCTCACCTAATAATACGGGTGTGCCAAATGCGCCGCCTGTTAACTGTAAACTATCCGATTCTCTTTTATTCAGTCCGACAGAACCGCCGCCGTATCCGCTTACTTGTACTGTAATTGCATTTTTGTTCCAGATAAATGAACCGGCAATGGCTAAGCTATTTGCAGTGGCATTGGAGCCTTCATAGCGACCACCTCTTATTAAAGTGCCATGTTCGAATCCGGCTGAATTTAATCCGTTCATTAAACTGAATGTATAGTTGATTGGCAGTGATCTTTACTTGCCGTAATATCCAATTCCTAATTCTCTCCAGGTAGACGGTATAACATATGTTTCAACCAACGTTCTTTCATTTCCGTTAAAACTTGTTGGCAGGTGATTTTCATTTAATATTCCGATTCTTGGAAGGAATAAACCGGCGACAATGAACTGATACCTGTTTAATGTAAATCGTAAATAGCATTGTTCAAGCGCTAATTCACCCCCTTCTTCACCCCCTTCAATTTTCGCATCTTCTAATTCCAATTCGGAAAAAAATGAAATTTTACTGTTGAATTTATGACCGAAAAATAAAACAAACCTTTCCAGATTAATTACTGCATTTTCTTCGTTAAAATTTCTCTGATAAAAAGCATTTCCGTATCCACCTATTGATGTCCTTGAAAGAGAATTTGTAGTATCAGAAACCATACGGTCCTCGGCAGTAAGTCCGGGTTGTGCAATTGTGAATGTGCTATAGATTATAAAAAAGGCAAGTATTAATATACGCATATCGTTTTTTTTGAGGGCTCAAAAATAGGATATATCATATCACTAAAAACATTAAAATCCCATTATTAATTTATTTTTGTAGAAAAGGTCATAAAACACCAAAA
>CAZAON010000334.1:0-15749 GCA_964486655.1 uncultured Flavobacteriales bacterium | reverse complement strand
CTGTCGCAGTTGCTGTACAACCGTTAGCATCTGTTACTGTTACTGTGTACATGCCTGAGCTAAGATTTGTTGCTGTAGCAGTATTTGCGCCATTTGACCATGAGTATGTGTAACCAGGTGTACCATCAGATGCAATAGCTGTCGCATCCGCTGTTATGCCATTACAAGCACTTACCTGAGTGGTAACTACCAGTTTAGTAGGCTCGCTGATGGTGATTGTTGCATCACCTGAGCAACCTGCTGCATCTGTTACCATGTATGTCCATGTACCTGCTGTTACTCCGCAGAATGTTCCTGTTCCTGATAATGCTCCCTGACCGCCTGAAGCCGTTACAACTACGCAAGTTGAACCGCCAAAGCAAGCAATTGTGCCAGGAGTTGCAGTTACGCTGATCGGACTAGCTGTGTGAGTGATGTCTCCTGTCATTGGATCACATGCATCTGCTGTACATGGGTCACCATCGTTGATGTTAACCGCTGTATGAGAAATTCCCGTGATAGGATCACATGCATCAATTGTACAAGCGTTGTTATCATCAACTGAAACAGGATCGTGTGTTACGTTTCCTGTCATTGGATCACATGCATCAATTGTACAAACATTGTTGTCATCTACGTTAATTGGTGTATTTACTACTCCTAATGATGGAATACAAACATCGTTTGTACATGGATTGTTATCGTTAGGATCTACTGCCGTATGGAATACGCCTGTTACAGGATCGCAACCATCTATTGTACATGCATTGTTATCATTTGTATTAACCGGTGTATGTGATGGACCTGAGATAGGATCACAAGCATCTGCTGTACAAGCGTTGTTATCGTCTACACTGATTGCAGTGTGTGATACACCTGTGATAGGATCACAAGCATCTGCTGTACAAACGTTGTTATCATCTACGCTGATTGGTGTGTGTGATACACCTGAGATAGGATCACAAGCATCTGTTGTACAAACGTTGTTATCATCTACACTGATCGGATTGTGGAAAATTCCTGATACAGGATCGCAACCGTCTGTTGTACATACGTTGTTATCATCTGTGTTAACCGGTGTGTGTGATGGACCTGTGATAGGATCACAAGCGTCTACTGTACATGCATCATTATCATCTACGCTGATTGTTGTGTGGAATACGCCTGATACCGGATCGCAACCGTCTGTGGTACAAACGTTGTTATCATCTACACTAACCGGTGTATGGAATACACCTGTTACAGGATCGCAACCGTCTGTAGTACAAACATTGTTATCATCTGTGTTAACCGGATTGTGGAATACGCCTGATGTAGGATTACAACCATCAGTTGTACATGCATCACCATCGTCTGTATTTACCGGTGTATGAGATATACCTGTTAACGGATCACAAGCATCTGCTGTACATGCATTGTTATCATCTACGTTAACCGGATTATGGAATACGCCTGATGTAGGAATACAACCATCGATTGTACAAGCATCACCATCATCTGTATTAACCGGGGTATGAGAAGAACCTAAGATTGGATCACATGCATCTGTTGTACAAGCATTGTTGTCATCTACACTGATTGGAGTGTGTGACGGACCTGAGACAGGATCACAAGCATCTGCTGTACAAACGTTGTTATCATCTACACTGATTGGATTGTGGAAAATTCCTGATATAGGATCACAACCATCTGCTGTACAAACGTTGTTATCGTCTACGCTGACAGGAGTGTGTGATGGTCCGTTGATCGGATCACAAGCATCTGTTGTACATGCATCGCCATCATCTACGCTGATTGTTGTGTGGAATACGCCGTTTACTGGATCACAACCGTCTGTTGTACAAAGGTTGTTATCATCTACGCTTACAGGATTGTGGAATACGCCTGTTAAAGGATCGCAACCATCTGTCGTACAAACATTATTATCGTCAACATTAATTAGTGTATGAGATACACCGGTAACTGGATCACAAGCATCAACAGTACAAGGATCACTGTCATCTGTATTTACCGGTGAATGAGTGATTGCTCCTGTTACAGGATCGCAATTATCTACTGTACATGCATTGCCATCATCAGCACTTGCACCCTGATTATTTACCTGACCATACAATGTATTGGCTCCAAAATGAGTGTAAGTACCGCTTGCTGAAATAGTCTGAGCTACACAGGTAGCGCTCCATGCTGTTACAGCTACTTTCAATACTCCAACTGCTGGAGCTGCATCAGTCGGACGAATCATACTGATGTTTGGCGAATTACAACTAAAAGGAATTGAACTTGTCAATTGGTAAGTACCGATACGTTTCGGTCCAACTGCAGTTGTCATCAATGTAGTGTTTGAATTTGAAGGATTTCCTGAACAGAATCCACCCGTGTTTGCAGGAACTGACAGACAATTTGCCGTTGCGTTCCATTGTGGACCACCCGGATTGTAAGATGTCATCTGAGTACTTCCAAAAACCAATGAACCGGTTACCGTTGCTCCGGAAGGAATAAATCCGGAACTGAATTGTAAGCCAAGCTGAATAGTCCGGAAGTTAAAGTCCGTTCCGGTTGCTTGCAGGTATACGTCGAATTCGTAGACGTTACCATTCACTAAATGATCGTTCGCGATGTAACAATTGAATGTTTGCTGCGCGACACTAATCTTTCCCACACAACACAGTAGTAGTGCGAGCAAAAAGACTTTGAGTCTTGTAGTTTTAGATTTCATGCTTGTTAGTTAAGAGTTATTGTTAGTTATATAAGTGAATTATAAAAATTCTATGTTAAGGTCTGTTTACAAATACTAATGCGCTGACGTTGTTTTCAATTATTGTGTAATCTGCAGATTCAACTACTCCGTCTCCTGTTATATCCTGTGGCAAATAGCCAATTGCCAAAACAGATACAGCATTCTCCATATCAGTATAATCCTGAGATTCCATGATACCATCTTGAAATCCTGTTAATCCTAAATTCGCATCGGAAATGTCTCCACTGAAAAGTGCGAAACTTCCATCCCCTAAAGATATTAAATTATTTCCAAAAGCCCTAGTCTGAGCATCCGAAAAATCATAAAAAAAACCGGCAGAGACCAATACCGGCGCGGCACTCCACGTTTCCAACGCATTTCTATGTTTTAATACTAAATAATGAGTAGTACCAACAAAAGAGTTAGGAATATCAAATTGAACAATTCCGTTTGTTCCTAATATGGCGGAGGTCGTAAATTCAATGGAAAAAGGGGCAAAACTACTTGCGAATGATAATTTTATAGTATCCGAAAGATTCGGAAAGGCTACCGGATCAATGGATGCATTCATGAATCCCCCTCCTGTATAAAAACCCTCAATAAAGGCTTTCAGGCTAATTGTGGTATTTACCTGACTTGTATAAATCAGCGAGGGTATCTGAATCTCGCTACCCGTAGGGTTTTCAGCAACATATTGCTGAACATTTCCAGTAGGAGTTCCAATCTGAATATTTAATTTGAATGAAAAAACACCATCAGTAGTAATCTGCGCGATGAGAATTTTGTTAGCCGTTGTTGGACCAACAGATCCATTAAGCGATGCCCAGGAACCATTGTAAGTGGAAAAAAGATTTCCGGCCTGACTAATATCATTGAAAACCTCTGCATCTATATCAAGTCCGACTAGTGTTACTGTTTCAGGGCTACCTGCAATAAGTCCGTCCCTCGAAGTCAATGGTATACCAGCTGCCGGATCCGAATTTTGAAGAATCCCGTTTGCATTAATAACATTCGCCACGTTATCATCTTCTGTTTTTAAAATTCCAAAGTTTCCGTTACATGCTGCACCTGCTGATAACCATGAATCAAGCATAACCGTATTTTGCGATGCCTGCGATTTTGAATATGCAGGAGTAATATCTCCCCTGTCTTCATTGTTAAAAAAAGAAGTTGTCGTAGCCAGTCGTAATTCATGATTAGGAATTCCATACGCGGCCTGGAATTTATATCCAGGTAAAAGATCAACGTAAATTCTATACGTTACAGAACCTGCCGGCAACACTCCTCCGACTCCGTTCATTGTTGCATCATTTGCATTAGAGATATAATATTTTTCAACTATAACTCCTTCAAGTCCGTTTTGTGCATTGACATTCAAAAAGGACGCTAACAAAAATAGTAATGTGGCTAATTGTTTCATGTTTATTTTAATTGAGGTTAATTTTTTAATTCAGGATTTAGAAATATTTATTTTGCAAACATATTCCCGAATAATTTACCTCATTTGAATAAACTATTATTTGAAAGTTAATTCTGTTCTATTGTGAACTGCGTGTAATATCAAATGTTACAAAAAGGTATACGAATGAAAAATCTCCCGCAAAACTATCCATTAACAGGACATCCGAAAGATTAATAAATCCATCCGGATTTAAATCACCGCTGATTAAAGCAAAATTCCCTTCACAAGAACTTTTAAAATGGAGTCTTATGCTTTATTGGTATTCAACGTAAAGTTATAGTTAACATGATTTCCCGCAAATAACACAGTGTTTTTACTCCATGTTGCCAAAGTGTTACGATAATGTAGTGAAACGAAAAACTCATGACCTATAACAAATGGAGGAAAGTAAAGCAGCATTTGTATCATTACAATCTCCGGTTATTAATGCGGAAAAATATCCTGTTGGAACACAGAATTGCATTAAACTATCAATTCTTCAATATTGTCAATCGTGAATATTGACTTTCACATCGAATTATATAATTCCCGTTTTTCAAATCATCTGTTGTAAACAATGACCCGGAAAAACGAATTGATTTGATTAATTCGTATTGCATATCATAAACAGATACTAATTTTCCTTCCCATTCTTTTGGCAAAGACAGATACGAAGAGGCGGGATTTGGATAAACTGAAATTACATTATTATTAATCTCTTCTACTCCCACTGACCCGGGAAATAGTTTGACTACGATGGCTGCCAGATTATTACCCGCATTCACCATTATTGAATCGAAAATACAGGTATCAGTTACGGCAGAAGTAAAATAAATCTCGTTCTGATTCGAAACTGAAATAGCTGTAGGATAATTTCCTTGCCCCCCACCTGTCTTTTGCCAGAGCGCATTATTATTTATGTCAAAAGATACCACATGGATTTTTTCAGCTCCAGGATTACCAGAATGATAAATTCCATTACCCCAGTCTACTGAACCGTTAAGAGTGCCAAGCAGAAGTACATTATTAGCAGGATCTGTTTCAATAAATTTTCCTGGAGTTCCAATCGTAAATCTTCCGGTTATTGTCGGAGTAAAAGGCATGCTTCTGCCCCAGCGGAAACTTCCGGTACTGTCAACTCTTACCAGAAAGAAATCGCTACCCCACTGTGGAACATCAAAACCGGCATTTCCCCAATTCAGACTATCATAAAAATTTCCCGCCATCATAGCCCCGCCTAGTCCGTCTGAAACTAATTGCGGATATTGAAATGTAATATCATGAGCAAAATAAATCCAATTCACACCGAAATTTGAATCTAACCTCGCGATATACATCATAT
Source organism: uncultured Flavobacteriales bacterium (assembly GCA_964486655.1). Lineage (GTDB taxonomy): Bacteria > Bacteroidota > Bacteroidia > AKYH767-A > 2013-40CM-41-45 > JADKIH01. The sequence continues at coordinate 10,250 of CAZAON010000334.1, read as the reverse complement.
AGGAGTCCGGCACATTAAACTGTGAGCCTGAAATTTCCATAATGCCATTTTCTACCGCACCGCATATATATACCGCACCGTAAGAATCAAAACTAATACCTGAAACCCATTTAGCGTTTTTTATAATTAAAGAATCAACCACATCTCCGAAATTATTGGTTTTAAACATGCGGCCGTCCATAAAGTCACTTGTACAAAACCATAGATTGTTTTGCTGATCACATGTTAATGCCGTAAGTTTTTGCCATTGTAAAAATGAGCCCAGATTTTTTTTCCATAAAAGATTACCTCCGGGAGATAATTTTAAAATAAACTCATCTTCATTGAAGTCTATTGTCGAAGAATTAAACATTGTATCCGTACCATTCAACACAGCTGTTCCAAGAAAGCGGCCTCCAATGTATATACGGTTATTAGCATCGGTGAGAATATGGTTAACTACTACCGAATCAGTTAAAATGAATGACCAGTTCACATGTCCCGTAGCATCTATGTTTTCAATTATCGTTCTGCCATACACATTGTTGTTAAAAGCGACCCGACTGGAATCGAGACGGGAACAAATTATATTACCATTGGGAGATGTTTCAAGTGTCTGAAAAACCAATCCCGGATTCATGTTGTAGTTAACCGGATTTGAGACCACCCAGTCAACTTGTTGAGCAGAAGTCCCTATTACATTAATTAATAATACAATAAACAGGAATAACTTATTCATGGATGGACGCTTTTGGGATTTTGAATTCCGAAATTAACAATAATTCGGCGAATTATACCAATTTCACTTACTTGAAAAAATCAGGAAAAGTATTTCCAACCAATTATCGACACTTACCCGTTGAATAAGCTATCTTATTAAAACAACTTTAGAATTAAAAATTTTGTCGTTTTGATATACTGTAAAATTATAGATGCCATTATCATATGGCAAATCTATACTGCCCGAATTGCCTGTAGGTAAAATCTGCAATTGCTGATTCGCAACAACTGATCCTTGCATATCCGTAATCAATAGTGTCGCCTCTCCGGAATTCAACTCATCGTTGTGCAATACAGCAATTCCTGTTAGCACAGGGTTCGGATATACCGTTAATCCATCGCAAACACCATTTGTAATTCGCACTGTTAGCGCAACTTCATCGCTCGGACATGCATTTCCGGCTTTGGCGTAAAAAGTCTTGTCAGTTGATATAATATCAGTAACATAAGAATTTCCTATACCTAGTAAACTTCCGCCCGGAGCATTGTACCAATAAACCGTATCTGTGGAATTCGCCGAAAGCACAACAGCTCCCGGTTTACATCTTGAAATATCACTAACGACAGGATCCTGTGAAATACTTTTCTGCACAATAGTAAACTCAGGTGAAATGGCAGTACAACCATTACAATTCACACGAAGCTGATAAACTCCATCCTGTGAAACAGTAAGTGTGTCCTTTGTTTCTCCCGGTAAATCTGTTCCTTCAAATTTCCACTGGTATTGGTAATCAGAAACAGTAGTAGTTGTAACTTTTGTATTACTTCCGGCACAGAAATATGATGAACCACTAATATCAATTAATGTTGACAGATTGTTACTAAATCCTTTTCCCGGTGAACCACCAAAACAACCGGCAAACCAATTACTTCCTGAATTAAGATTTCCTGCTGGATCAATTAATTCACATGTATAGCCGTAACCGTCGGCGTCTAATGGCCAAGGTAAATCATCCGAATAATTAAATTTTAAGAATTCAGCACCCGAATAATCCTGTATTAAAATCTCCTCGCCTCCATTTGCCAAATTAAATTTTAAATGGCCTGTTCTGTTAGTTAAATGAGGATAGAACTTTTTAAATTCCAAACTGTCTTCTGTTATAACCAGATAACCATTAGGAGGAATAACCGTTGATACAGGGAATACATATTTTGTGTGTTCATCGCCATCCCCGACGCTCCAACCCGAAATATCCAAATCAAATGTTCCGTAGTTATGTAATTCAAACCAGTCGTCTGCATGATATTCTTCACTCGAATGATAATTAATTTCACTTACCGTAAGCAAAGCCGGTGCAGAGGAGCCTGAAAAATATGCTGTAATGTGATCGTTTGAACTGAAATCGTATGTCGTTCGCTTTTTATAATCGTTAGTACTAATCGTAACATCCGAAGACCAGTGATCAAAAGTAAAACCGGGATTAGGAATGGCGGTAATCGTTACAGGGTTTCCATGAAAATAGACTCCAGACCATGGTAACGAATCAGGTACTATTGTACTTATTTCAATTCGTCCTGATCCCGGAGGATATGCCTCTACAGTCAATAAAACCTGGCTTTGTAAATTAAATTGCGATTGTATCTGGTCTCGAACGATTTGAGGCCTTTGAGTTACAAACAACATCATATTATTGATACGTGTATTCCATTTGCTTGTATCACTTCCCCATTTATCAAAATGCTGAATCATATCCCATGCCATTGAATCTCTGAACTGTTTCATTACACCTTCAACATTAGTGGGCAGGTAAATTGTATTAATTAAATCAGCATACCTGTTTATGAAACGGTTTTTAAATTGCGGGTTCTTTAGCAAAGCGTCAAACATATCTGATGTATGTGAAAATGCATCAGGATTTATTGCCATTGAAAGCCTGTTGTCAGTCACATCGCCTTTTAAGTCAAATCCATAATCAGTATCAATCAGAATATAGCGCCATTTCGCATATTCCTTTTTAGCTTTCCAGATTATGATATTATTCGTCCATTCACCGATCCAGTCTCCATTATTATAATATGTTTCTGCAATCAGATAATCGGTAAAGTTTTCCAGATCAAGCTGACTAGCCACTTTTGAATAAAATCCGCTATCGACCGGATTTGCACTTGTTACAAAATTGAACAATTCAAAATAACCGGTATTCGAACCGATATCCTGTTCTATATCTCCTCCGATTTCTTCAAGCAAATCAATCTCATCTTTGTCATAACCGAAATTCGCTTCAATCCAATTCTGATTGTGTTTTTCACTTAACATGTACACACCCCATTGCTCACCGTTTAGAAACACCTTTACGGGTTCAGCAGCGACATAATCAACAAATGTATTTCTCATTATTCGTTGCATCAGTGCATCTCTGAAATGAACATTATTGCAATCTGTTCCTGAATTTCTGAGTATTAACCTGTCGTACTTTGTGATAAACGATTTATCCGAAATTAATGGATGGCTAACCTGACCGGAACCATAATAGTCCTGAAGTTTAACTTCAAAACTTTTTTGTGGTTTAGCCCGGGAATAATTTCCATAAATCTCAAAGTCGGCATCAAATGATAATACTCTCTGTCTTGACTTATCAAAATACTCTACAGAAACAGGCTTAACCCAGGGCTGCCAGAAATTTGCTCCGAAGTACGGATTTGCTGTATCGGCATTGGGCCCCAAAACATAAATCCCCGTATTGTAATTCCAAAGGTTCGATGAATCTGTTGTAAGTGTAATTACAGGCAGATGAGGATCTTCATTTATAAAAAATGTTCGTGTTAGAGAAGGACCCGGAAGGAGTCCGGTCTCAAACACTCTTGCCCGAAGTGTTTTAGTCGCGGTTATGCTTATCGGACCACTATATAATGGAGACGTTGCTTGAGGCTCATCGCCATTTAAAGTATATCGTATTACACCTCCATGCGGATTTGAAAGTGAAACCAACTGTGTGGAATTAAAAAATCCACCGTCGGGAGACATTGAGGGTGCTTCGGTATAACCGGAATTACATACTGATGAGTTATTTGAAAATCCCGGCGAAGGAGTGCTAATATAACACCAGTTATTTGACCCGTCAGGAATACGGCCATATGTATGGTCCTTTGAAATCTGCCAGTAAATTTGCTGATCTATAACGGCACCGGCAGGATTGAGCAGGAAGACCGTTTCACCCGCACTTCTCAAGTGAAAATCCGTTTGTAAATATTCATGTGCACTTACAAACCAGGATGGTGGAGATGCAAAAAAGTTGGAACTGTTTTTAATTCCAAAAATTAAAAACGGCCTTGAGGTCATGTCATCCGGACTATCAGAATAATTATGAGTTTCAACGGCAAAAACATTGACACCGGGTTTAAGAATCGTTTTCAGGACTTCGTTACTTATAAAGAAAGAATCCGCACTGTAACCAAGATTCATTTGTGCCTCATGTGAACTAAGAGCGGGTGTATTCCATGCCGGCCTTTGAATCGACAAAGAAATATTTGCACGGGCAATCTCAACTCCATTCAGATATGCCACAAAACCATCGTCATAATCCATCATAAAAATCGCATTGACGATCGAAGCAGTATCGGTTACCGTAAATGATTTTCTCATCAATACAGAAATCGAATTGGGAATTATGGTGGCATCATCATCGTCTCCAAAACCAAGTCCGCCCGGACCTTTAGACCATGATGCATCATTGAAAGATGGATTTCTCCAGTTTGTATCTATTGATGAGCTTCCTGTTGCATAACTGAACTGAGCATTGCTACCAATTGCCATTTCATAATGATCCGCCGGAATGCGACTATCGTCTGATGCAAAAACAACTATGCGTTGTGAAGGAGATAAAATTGTTGAGGGGAAAATGAACTTATCCGGCTCCGATATGTTATCAGTTAATTTATAACCACCAATATTAATACTGCTGCTGCCGGGATTGTATATTTCAACCCAGTCATCAAACTTGTCTGATGCATTACTTATTACAGAAACATTCGAAGGACATATTTCATTGATGACTACCTGTGCAACGGCTTCATTGGCAAAGAATATCAGGAACATCAGTCCGGTCAAGGCCGATGTTTTCACATTTTTAAGCATTTTGAAAGGGAACAGTAGTTGTGTTTCTAGCTACTATAATACGAAAAGTCACCCCTGAGATGAAATTGAATTTTAACATTATGGCCAATGCAATGTCTTGCTTGGTAAGCGAATACATCTATTCGGCTAAAACGCTCAAATATAGCAGCAAAGCGGGGTTTGGGGTACTGATTCTTAGTTCCCTCTGTTCACAATGATTTTAATTGTTTGTTTCAGGTTGTCACTTAAAAGCCAGCCGAAATAAACTCCGCCGGAAAGTGTAGAAACATCAAAATGAACTTTGTTTTCTCCAATGACTGCGGTGAAAGTACGTTCCTGAACTACTTTACCCGTAAGATCCAACAATCGAACAGAATAAGAATTCTCATTTGAAGAATTGAAAGTGAGATTCAGGTCATCCTGTGCAGGATTTGGAAAAGATGAAAAGTTAACCGACTCCTCAATATTTTCATTTTCTGTTATAGCCTGACGAACCTGTAATAAAGTAACCGCTGAAGGCAGTGATGTTGAAAAACATCCTCCACCATTATATGCACGTACAGTATAAGAACCGGCAGAGGATACAGTTATACTTCTTGTTGTAGCACCGTTTGACCATAAGTAGCCACCACTTACTGATGAAGTAAGCGTAACAGTCTGACCGCTGGAGATTATGGTAGAACCGCTTGCTGTAATTGTTGGAGCAGGAGGTGGGATGCAACCATTTGCTTTTACTATGATATCAGATGAAGTCGCTTTACATCCATTTGTACCGGTAACAGTTACACGATAATTTCCCTGAGAAGTAACGGTGATGGAACGTGATGAGGAACCATTTGACCACGAATAAGCACTCGCTGACGATGCAGTAAGAGTTACAGAAGTATGTGTTGAGGAAAGGGTTGTAGAACTATTCGGACTAATGACAGGTTTGGAAGGAGCGGAAAGAAAGGTAACGACCTTATCAGATGAAAGGGCGGAACAATTCGGACCGCTGTAAGCTCTGACAGAATATGTACCCGGTGTGGTAATAGCAATACTTCTTGTAGTAGCCCCGTTTGACCATAAATAACCGGAAGATTGAGAAGAAGTAAGCGTTAAGACTGTTCCCGGACAAACATTTAATGATCCGCTCGCGGTAACTGTTGGAACTGCAGGCGCCGCATTTGCATTCACGGTTATTGGTGTTGAAGTGCCGCTACATGTGCCGCCTCCTGTAGTTACCGTATAAGATCCGGAAGTTGAAACAGTGATTGATTGAGTCGTTTGACCATTCGACCATGAATAAGACGGAGCAGTATTACAAGAAAGTGTTACACTTCCGCCCGGACAAAATGAAGTCGGACCGGATGCGGTTACAACAGGCATAGTACCGGTACCTGCATTTGATACAACAGCAGGAGAAGAAGTTGCATTCGTACCTGAAGAATTTGTTACCCTTACTGTATACGACCCGGCATTACTGACGGTTATTGAACGCGTTGTTTGTCCGCCCGGTGACCATAAATATTGTGAACCTGAATTAGCGGTTAATGTAACACTGCCACCCGGACAAAATGTTAAAGGACCGCTTGCAGTAATACTTGCTGTGGCAAGCATTGTTTTAGGCATATACTTGTATGTAAACCATGTATAACCTTCGAGCTGGATATTATTTCGGAAAGAGGCCGTTTCTGCTGCAAGAGCTGATGCCATTGTCTGATAAGGACGAGTCTGAGGATGAGTTTGCAACCATGGACCCATGAAAGAAGACTCACTCGACATTAATGTGATAACCTTTGTTGTTCCTCCTATAGTTCCAATATCAGCTAATCTGTTTTTTGAGAAAACATAAATATCGCTGTCTGTCGGTCTGTAAGCTGATAAAAGAATACGATCGGCGCGAGATGCAATTTTCTGCATTTGACCTTTATTCGGCCAGCCAAGATAAAATTCAGAAATCATACCATTGTTCGCACAAATGTCGTCAATGAGTTTAAATTCTTTCCAGGCAAAAGCGAAAGCTCCGGCCGAATCACATGAGTAACCCGCTGCATTTAAAAATTTACTGCAGTACGAATTTGATATACTTGAGCTAACCCAGAATTCAAATTCAAGGTTTATGACATCGAATTTTTCGGCCTGACTGGTTCTGCTGTTGTTATATGGTAAAAGTTTCTGGCTGACATAGCCCGCGTATTCAACAACACCACCAATTTGTGTTATGCCGTACTGATTGCGTGCTTTAACCATGAAAGCAGCAAGTTGATTTTTTTCTGTTGTACTTGACCAGTTTATATCTCCCAGATCATAAAAAAGGATGTAGTTAAAACCATTTCCCTGCGCATACTGGAGAATTTCATTCTCTTCAGTTGCATCTCCCAACCAACTGCCAACATTCTGAAGATAAAATCCCCGAACATTTTGACCGAATGAGGAAGCACTTAATGTTAAAAGAACAGAGAGGATGAGTAATCTGGCTTTGGTAAAAATCATTATTCTGCTATAGGTTAATGTTTTTGGTGAATACTTTTATAACAAATTGGCAAGTTAGTTTCACTGCCTGGTTTCCCTCAGGTATTATTTACTAACTGATACTTCTTGATTATTTGCAACTCCGGTTTCCGACGTAAGTTGCGCTACCTACTAATTTAATGAGGGCGAAGATATCAGTACTGAAGCCTGTTTCGACATGTTGTATCAAATCTTCATATTCAAAACCAATTGTTTAGAGCAAAAAAAATTACAACTTCAATAGACTAACATTAAAACCTGAAATTCAGAATATTATAAAATAAAACACTCCGATGATATTCGAATTTCAACTATTATGAAAATTCAGAATTAACATCCATACGGAACATATTCATATTTCGTCCAAAATAAAAACGACTTTTTCCTGAGCTATATTCAGGGAAAAATAAATAACGATCTTCTTGTATCAGATCATTTTTCTCCTGTGAAAATCATATTAAAAGGATGTCTTCCTACTCCTTTAATACCTTACTGGTATAAACATTCTGACCATCCTGAATCTTCAAAGCATAAACACCTTTTATAACATCATTTATCTCCAAAGTTGCCGATTCACGCGCTTTCAAATACCATTGTTTAACCAATCTGCCATCAATTGAATATAAAAATGCCGATACATCTCGAGTTAAATTCTGCAAATGCAACTCCCCGCTTGTCGGGTTTGGATAAACTACCAATTGATTAGCCGCAGCAATTTCTTCTGCCTCTGTGCACACGATAACAAAAATTTTCTGAGAATCCGATTCCGAACAATCGTGTTCGTCAGAAAAATTATAGGTGATCATATACTGGCCCGGACCGGCAAATGCAGGGTCAAAAAAGTTACCAAACATTCCTGTGCCTGTATATAATCCGCCCTGCGGATATCCTCCGATCAGATTAACGGGAGGACTGTTATTGCAAATAGTATCATTAACCAGGAAAAATGCAACGTTCGGACTAGGCCAAACAGTAACCGGCACCGATCCGGTCAATACACATTTACCGGAATCAATTATTGTAACATCATAAATTCCTGAGTCAGCCTCAGTCATATTTAACCTCACTGCATAATCGGTAATTGCCGAATATCCGTTAGGACCTGTCCATGTATAAATTATACCGCCAAATGCCTGCAGAATCAAATCTGTTCCCTCACAAACAGGACTATTTGATAATACCGGACGAGGTGGCGGAGGTCCGCCCAACCCCAGATGCACACTTACACCGCCATTACTGTAATTCGAAATTACGAGATCCATAAAATGATCCTGATTGAACTCACCTACCGTTACACATGTCGGATAATTTCCAACCGGAACATCATTTCCCAAAACGAATCCGCCTACTCCGTCACCAAATCGCATTGATACAGAATTGTCGAAATAATTTGAGATACAAAGATCTTTATTGGTGTCACCATTAAAATTTGCAACGGCGACAAAATATGGCCCAATACCTGTCGGCACTTCCGTGTTACCACTAAAATTCCCGGCCCCGTCTCCATATCTGACCGAAGCCGTATTGATAATATAATTTGTAGTAACTATATCTTCATTTCCATCTTCATTAAAATCACCAACAGCAACGCAAATCGGATTTAATCCGACTGGCACATCCGGAGCATTGGAAAATCCTCCCGAACCATTTCCAAGTCTTATGGACACAGTATTGTTTCCGCTGTTTGATGTCGCGAAATCATATTTTCCATCATTATTGAAATCCCCCAATTCGATATGATATGGATTATCCCCAACATTTATTTCCGTTGTACCATAAAAAAATCCGGCGCCGTTTCCTCTTCTGAATGACACTGTATTTGCATTTAGATTTGCCGTGAGGACATCCGGTTTCCCATCACTGTCAAAATCGGCAATCACAAGACTTATTGGCCCGGTACCTACATCACAAACCGGTTCTACCGTAAATGTTCCGTTACCGACTCCCAATATCGGTGTGATTGAATTATCCCCCGAGTTTGTTGTGATAAGATCATGTATTCCATCACGGTTAATATCAGCTATCGCTACATTGTACGGATGAGACCCAACCGGTAATTCCTGCGTTCCGACGAATCCACCGGTACCATCTCCAAATCTGATCGAAAGAGTATTATGCCCGCCTTCGTGAGCCGCTGCAATATCCTGATGACCATCCTGATTAAAGTCGCCGATAACAGCGGTATTTTGATTCGGCCCTGTACTCACCATTGCGCCGGCCATTAAATCGCCCTGACTGCAATCGGGCTCGCCGACTGTAAGAGTAAAAGTCTTAGAAGTAACCCCTCCGACAGAATTGAAAGCCTTAACTTTTATCACATAGGTTCCGGCCGGCTTGGCATTTACAATCCTGACTTTACCATTTGTGGGATTCCCGCTCAGTACCCCTAGAAAGTCCGGACTGCTTGTAACAAGCATATCCGTTGTATTTGAGGGGACAGAACTTGGCGTGACATTAATATTTTTCCCGGCCATTATGGAGGTGGCGGGGTAATTACCTAATGTCTGTGAAAATGCCCTGTCGGTTATTGACCAGATTAATACTAATAAAAACAGCCTGTAATACATGATTATGGAGAGAAGGGGGTTCAAACAAAAGTCGGAAAAAAATATTAAACAGAACTATTTTGATAAACAGTTTTTTTACAGCTGGAATTTCACGATTTAAACCTTCTAAGTTGGTAGATTGCGGAAAATTTAAACGACTGACATGTCGACTAAGAAGAAAAAGAGAAGTTGGATCAATTATAACAAACTGAGCAAATCGATTGTTTACAGGTTTGTTTCTTCAATGATCACCTTTCTGATTTCTTATCTGGTAACGAAAAATTTCAAATACGGGCTTAGTATTGGCTTACTTGATCTGGTATTCAAAATCATCAACTATTATACTTTCGACACCATTTGGGATTTCATTTTCAAAAGAAAAGTCAAGCCTTGTGTGA
>CAZAON010000333.1:0-25256 GCA_964486655.1 uncultured Flavobacteriales bacterium | reverse complement strand
AAAAGTGTTTTTAAATCCTTCTCTAAGTCTTTTTTAAACTCCACATTGAAATCACTTACTTTATATGATTCGGCTTTTTCAGTATCAATCAATCTTTCAATCGCATCAAAGTCATCATCCATTAAATATTCCAGCACCTTTCCGAAATGCTTTTTACTTATGTAGACAAACCCTTTTCTATATGCTTTTAGAAATGCTTCATAGGAGTAAATAAACCTATCAATTGTTTGATTAAAGGCATAGAAGCTGCTTTCCAAACGTTTGATAAGTAATGTTTTCATAAAACGCATCAAGTTCTTCTGTTGTGTTTTTTCAAATGCGCTAATCGATTCTTTCAGGTATAGGAAAGGAGTATATCTGGAATAAGTGAAGCTGTTTTTATCGGCAATCAAGTGGATGGTTTCCATAAAAATCTCATCGAGATTTTTATCTAATTGATAAAACAGCGGAATGGGTTTTGCAACGTCAGGAAATTTTAATCCCTGGACAAGTAAATCTTCTTTAAAGTATAGTTCAATTTCACTCCTGGTTCTACGCACCATTAGGTGCTTAAGTACTTTATCCCGAATTTGGTGTGCATTATCTTTCACAATGTTCATAAACTCCTCGTAGTCTGCCTTACGGTCCAATTCTTTTAAACGTTTTTGTAGAGCAGTAAAAAATGCATCAAGGTTTTTAATACCAGGTATAGTACTATTCTTTCCCTTCTGAAATAGTTTAATTTGTGAAAGAATATCAAATGGAGAATTGTTGAGCGGGGTGGCCGTGACAAGAATTACTCTTTTGCCTTTACATATTTGTGAAAGGTTTTCGTAACTCATGTTTAACTCATTCCGGAATTTGTGAGCTTCATCTATAAAGATGTTGTCGTAACGGTCCGTGCCTTCTTCGATTATTTTACTCAATTTTCCTATAGACTCAAAATGGGCTGCTACTTTAAAGTCATGGAATACATTAGTCCAGGAATTGGGATTACTTCTTTCGAGCAGGGCTGGCGATGCCACAACCAAATTCCTTCCGGGCAACTGGTTTGCAAGCATGGCAGAAATATAAGTTTTACCCAAACCAACAACATCCGATAAAAATACTCCCCCGTATTCCTCTAAAATTTTTTTCGCATTATAAACTGCTTGCTCTTGGTATTTAAATCGCATAAATGCAGAAGGAAAATTTTTATAAAACAACTCATCATCAATGCTCAAATCTTCTCTAAAATATTCATAAAGTAGTTTTAGATATAACTGATAAGGTGTGATGTTGTCATTTAGCCATGTTTTTTTGTTTATGGTATCAACATAATATTCGGAAATGTCAACAGCTTCCTTCCAGAGAGCTTCAAATTGGTCTAATGCAAATTTTACATCGCCACTGTTTTTGAGTTGTACATTAAACTCTCTGTTGCCTAACAAACCGGACTCAGAAAAGTTGCTTGAGCCAGTGATTACATTACCATAGTCACGGTCTCCGTCCTTGTAACGACTGATGTAAACCTTGGCGTGTAAATTTCTGCTTGGGTGTGCTTTGATTTCGATTTTGCCCAATTCAATAAATTCACAAAACTTGCGGATACCTTCTTCAACGTTTGGGTTATCCTCTGCGGTTTCAACTTCCTGTAATAGTTCTTTTTCAAATACTTTTTCTATTGTTGCGTGAGCTTCAAAATCAAATTCCTTTTGTCTTACTGTTTCAATAATCTGATATGTTTTCTTGTCAATTGATAGGCCAACAAGAATCCTGATTTTGTCTATATTTTCGAAGGATTTGTAAAGATGAAAAAATCCACTACTTCGAAAGTATCCGACAAGAATATCAAAGTAACGGACATCTTTGAGCGTGTTTTTAAATCGGTCTAATAATGTAGCACCTGGCTCATTAGTAAAAAAAGTGTGGTCGTGTGGATGCATTTTAGTGGCCGGTCTTATTTCAATGCCTTCAAGTAGAGTTTTTCCAATCTCATCAGATACAGGAACTTCACTCATAATATGGGAATTTTACCAAGAACATGAGAAGTCACAATATTAGAAAAATTTCAATGCAAAAATGAGTAAAAATCAAACGCTTATTCTATTGCCAACGTTAAAAAGCCTCTAAAAACCAACTCGTTAGATTATATGCCCTTAATAGCTCGTTGTACGAGGTCTGATAACATTCGAGGCCGGTATGATTATACTCCAAATAAAGCTTCTTAATCACCGGCTTAAATGGGTCGCCTTCGATAGAGTGCTTTATTGTCTTCAATTTTATAATTGTGATTGGATTTAGGATACCCCAATTAATTACATGATTCCTTATTTTTCTATTGGCTTTATTAATGAACTCAAGATAACCGCCACCATGTTCCTTAATAAACCCCGCCAAGTATTTCCCATCATTAAGCGCTGTTAATTCTTTTGAAAATGGTTGCACGGCCTTTCTACTTAATCTCAATTCCAACCGGTCAATGTTTTTGCCATTTTCAACAACTAATCCATTCCTTTTCCAAAAATCAAAAATGTATTGTTTGCCACTTTCCTTTAACTCTGATTGCTTATCATAGATTGAAATATACTTATCTGAATATTGAGAACCAATATGTGTGCTTTTATCTTGGTCGGTCCGGTCATCTGAAATGCGGTTATAGTGCTTTATTTTTTGTTTCCGAAAATAATTAGGATTAGCTTTTAATGTTTTTTGAATCTCTTGTAAATTATATCCATCGATGGCGATATGTATCCTTTTATATTTATATACTCTGAAAGAAAATGTATCAAGAAACAATTCTAATAATTTGTGAAAATTATCCTGATAAAAACATGGTTCATTACAATTATTAGTGATGGATTCTGAATTGCATATTGTAGTTTATTCAAATGCCCACAAAACAATTCCAATATTGTTACACCTGCATAACTAAATTCAATCGTATGTCTAAATGCCGGATTGTGCTTATCTGATATTCTCTTTAATTTAAAATCATGTGGCCAATCTATCTTTTCTAAATTTATCCCGTCATTAATATGATTTAATAACGTAGCTCCATCCGATAAACTTATTTCGAGCTTATCAATAGTAATTGTATATGGTCCAGCCTCCCATCGGTCAGGGTTCACCCACCTATTAGTTGATGCATTCACTCATCTTCCATTGACTGTGATACGCATGTAAATAGGACAAAGACCTTCACCATTTATCTTATCGCGCCGTAAAAAGAAAATAACTTTAGATGTTTTCATAGTAGTTTGATGCCATCAAACGTACTTATGACCATAGATGCAGTAAAGCAATTGCTAAGCAAGTCACCCCTCTATTTTTTAAAAATGGATACCCGGAAATCCAATCTGACAAGGTATCCTATTAGGGAACTTTCCTTATAAACTCCGATAAACCAAATGGCCCGCCATCGGATTAAAATCTTTCAAAAAAATAAAGATTTCGAGAACAACATTCCTTATGAACTCTTATGAACTTGTATGGACTTGTACTCAGCGGAGAGAGTGGGATTCGAACCCACGATACAGTTTCCCATATACAAACTTTCCAGGCTTGCTCCTTCAGCCACTCGGACATCTCTCCTTTACTATTTACTTCAAAAAACGTGACATTCCCCGCTTTTGGGGTCCCAAAGATAGAAAACTTCAATTCATGGGCAATTGAAGTATAAACCGCTTTTTTGCTTAGCTTTGCGGCAATTCTCTCTGTTGAAAACAAGTATAAATACGGCTTCTGATGACCGAAAGAGTCAGCAGTTAAATAGTCCACTGCAGCTCACCATTGAAGAGCTGTACGATAAATATTCCGCTATATTATACGGTGTTGCCATCAGGATAACGGGAAATAAACCTGATGCCGAAGCCGTACTTTCCGAAGCGTTTATCGAAATCAACAAGCGGATCGACAAAATTCAGTCCGATCCCGGACAAGCATTACTTTGCATGGTTGCCATTGTCAGGCGAATTGCCGGCAAGAATTTATCTCTATCAAAATCGACACAACAGACATTCCAATATTTTACCCCAAACGAATTGATAAATACATCCGAAAAATCCGGACCCGCTCATTCAATGCATTCGGGTAATATCATTGACCTTGTCATATTTAACGGGTTGTCTATATCCGAAGTCGCTGAAATCAAAAAAATTTCCGTTCAGGATGCAATGCGCATTCTTCGGAATGAAGTAAATAATTATCGTAATAAATAAATTAAAATGAACGCCGACGAATTGATATCAAGCGGACTTATCGAGATGTATTGCCTGGGGCTTGCTTCAAAAGATGAAACTATTTTAGTCGAAAAATTCGCCAGTCAACATCAGCATGTAAGGGACGAAATTGTAGCGGTTAAAGAAGCTCTTCAAAAATATCTTGCAGCATCGGAAAAATCTCCAAATGTCAGACTGAGAAATAAAATCCTTGATGCCGTTAAGCAGCCCGATGAAGTCTTCCTGCCTCCACGACTTACTTTGCAATCAACTTCCGAAGAATGGATCACGTACCTGAAGAAAAACAATATTCACCCTCCCGATAATTTCGAACCTGTTCATTTTCTCGATCTACCCGGAAATGATAAACAGGTTACCTATGTCGTCTGGGCCACTAAAGGTGTTTATCTCGAGGAATCGCACGATAACGAAGACGAATATCTTTTAATGCTTCGCGGAAAATGTTCAATAACACTCGAAGGAAAAATGTCAATGTATTCATCCGGCGATGTAATCTTTATTCCTAAAAATCACCTTCACCGCGCCGAAGCTATGTCAGACGATATGATACTCGTCGGACAACGTATTGCCGCGTAATAATTAAACCGAATGGAAATAAAATCAGGAAAGTCAATTCCTGATTTTTTTTTCGTCTAAAATAAAGCCGGCCAGAATTACTCAGCCTTTACAACCTTCGTTATTCTCTCGGTTCCTTTATCTGTCAGTCTTACAAATAAAATTCCCCTGCTCTGTACATAGAGAATATTATTCCCACGCTCCAGTGATCCGGATGAAATTATTTTTCCGTCAATTGTGTACACCTGGTACTTTTCAGAACCCGAAGCGTCGCGAACTGAAATCTGCTGTGAAGACTGATCAATAGAAACAATTGGAAGGGCGGCTGAATTTTCCTTAATGCTTGTTGTCATCGGCACAAACTCCCACCAGTCGTTATACAGATTTCCTCCCGTCGAATTTCCGGTACCGACGAATGCACGATTGTTCACGTTACAGCAAACCGCCCACTGCCTGATGTTGGCCGGAAAATTTGTTTCCTGCGTCCAGGCATTTGTTAAAGGTTCATACCTGTACATGAAATTGGTAAGGTTGCCCGAAAATCCTGTTCCTACATAACCGATATCATCGAGTGAAAATCCGACACATGAAAAAATATTTCCACCTGTAAATTGCGCACGAACAGTCCATGTATCTCCGACCGGATCATATTCCACATTCTGTGTTGTCGCGGAGACAGATCCGTTAATCGCGCCACCTACAAAATATCCCTTTGTTCCTATGGTAAATGTCGCCATTGATGTAACAGCCATTGGCAGGCTTTGACGGCTAATCCACTGGTCTGTCGTTGGTTCATACGCATAGAAATCGGAGTAAACAACATTCGCGCTGTCTATGCCTCCGCCCACATAAATTCTCCCCGACAATGTAAAAGAACCGGCTCCATATCTTGTATGCCCGGTAAAAGAAGACTTCTGAACCCACATATTCGAATCAGGGCTATACTGCCACCAGTCATTCAATACCACACCCGCATTGGAACCAAGTCCTACATACCCGAAATTACCCGCCGAAGCTCCGGTTGCATTTGTACGCTTCGGTCCAGCCAGGTCAGCCACCTGTGTCCATGCGTTAAGCGCGGGATCAAACTCCCAGAAATCATTGAGGTTCTGAGTAATTCCTCCGCCCGTCGAACCGGTTCCCACATAACATTTGCCGTTCACAACAAACGAAACAGCCCTGTAGCGTGCGGCTCCGCCCATTGAAGTTTTCGGTGACCATGTTCCCTGCGCGAATGTGAATATTGCAAACAGAGTCAATAAAGCTGTGGAGTATATCTTTTTCATGAGCTGACTTTTGCCCAAATGTATCTGACTATCCCAAAGCGATTATGCCCAAACTAAAAAGATATTAATAGCTCATTGTTCAGTTCTGCAATAGGATTGGTAAAATAATACAGTCAGTCAGATGAAAATGAATTCTCCGCTTTAGGAAAGTCATGACTTTTAGTATCGCAATCTATACCGGATTAGATTCCGGATAAGGTTTAAACCGTAGTATTTACAGAACCCTGACCGCGAAGGGCGGGCAGAGTTATAATTGTTCTTACTGTACATAGGAATTAGGAAAGTTATTGGTAATCGTGAGTGCTTCAGCGGAGGGGAAAAACAAACCGGTAAGTGTAACAAAATTTACATGTCAATTATCTCTATTCCTCCGAAGAAGAATCATATTGACTCTGCAGTTTATGCCAGGTTTCCTCTGTAAAAACCGGTTTCTTCACAATCGTTTTATTGCGGCAATAATCTAAAATATATTCCGATCGTTCTTTCGAATCGGGATGGGTTCCTACCCAGGCAAGATATTTCAACGCATCATTTTCTTTTTCCGACAAACGATTCATGAAATCGGAAAATGGTTCCGGATTAATTTCCGCGGCTACAAGATAATCCACCGCTTTTATATCCGCTTCCTTTTCCAGGCTTCTGTCGAATGCCGTCGAAGACAAAACTTTTGCCGCCTGCTTGGCCACTTGACCGCTGCTCTTCCCTCCACCGATTGAAATAAGCATCGACAGTCCGACTTCCTTGATCAGTTTTTTCATCACATGATTCAATTCCATGTGAGCAATTTCATGACCGAGTACGCCTGATAATTCTTCCGGATTATTACACTCGGTAATTAATCCGCTGTAAACAATTAAATGGCGGTTGGGAATTGCAAATGCATTCACTTCGTCCTTGTCCAAAATGTGAAGCTTGATTGAATCACGTTCGATATTATTCTTAATACAAATTCTGTCTATTATCGAGTCAATACAGTTGATAGCGAATTTATTCTTGCTTTCTGTCTCTGTTTGTTTGAAAATCTCCCAGAAAGTATCGCCTAACTGTTCTTCTGTCTTTGCCGTTATCTGTTCAATATGCAAAACCTTAATCCAGTCAATTTTATTCAACAGTAATAAAATGGAAAAAAATATTACAACCAAAAACGCTGCTTCAATTATCGCTTTTCTCATCATGACGGCTTACATACTAAATTAGTCAGTGTACCATAAAAGAACCATTGCACATGTATTCCCTTTCTCGTCTGAATTGCCGTATAAATCGTAACAATAAAATCGGTCAGATTAAATATGAATGCTGTTATAATGTAAGCTAAATATTTACTGCTGATTTCCTCTGAGGTAAACATTATTGAAACCGTCCACCAGAATCCATAACTATTAATAAATAGCAGAGAGGCTTGTGATAACAATGCCTGCGTACAATGCCATCTGACGAAGTAGCTGCCCTTCCTGTTTCCCAGATAGAATATCAGTGTTGCGAGTAAATTTATGATTGGTAACGGCAGGCCCGCAATCACAGCGATTAAAGACATCAGGTAACTATTCGATGCTTTTTCGGCTTCATGCTCACCGGGTTCATAAGCAAATTGTTGTTTACTTGTCATAAGCCTTTAGATATGTTCCAGATCCAATTTACTATTACCAATGCCGATAAAGGAATTGCAACCTGTGGCCGCTGAAGAAACAATTCGATTCTTTTATAAAAACACCATAGTGAATTTCGCCTTCTTACAACATCAATCAATATCCATAATGGCATAACGAGTACAATTAAGAATACAATTATGCCGAACGGATTTATCCTAAGCGAAGCAATGAAGTCACCGTGAATGAGCGACTCTATTGCCCGTGTCGTACCGCATGAAGGGCAGGGAATAGTTGTGGCATTCTTAAAAATACAAATCCCCTTTGCACATTCGTCTGAAGGGAAATTTATATTATATATGAGCCACGCTCCTCCGGCCATACAAGCTAACAGCAAAATTGCATATAGCTTATTTCTTTTCATGTTATTATTATAAAACCTGTTGAAGCTTTATCATGTTTTTCTCACGAGTAGCGCCCATGATCATGAACCAGTCTATAATAGCCCAAATGCCAAGTCCGCCGCATGTCAACAGCTTTCCAACCCCCATTCCGGTATCGCCAATCATAAA
The DNA here is from genome assembly GCA_964486655.1 of uncultured Flavobacteriales bacterium. Lineage (GTDB taxonomy): Bacteria > Bacteroidota > Bacteroidia > AKYH767-A > 2013-40CM-41-45 > JADKIH01. Next base: position 17,058 of record CAZAON010000333.1, on the reverse strand, counting down.
GCGGTCAATACCCAGGCTTCCCGCCAGTAAAGAAACGATAAGGCTTACCGTAGGATCTTTAAACTGTATGGTCTGAATGGTTGACCATTTTGAATCATCCAGCGCTAATAACCTGTCACGAATTCCGGGTACCTGATGGCTTTCAAAAAACTTACCATTTGCCATAATAAACATGTCTACTTTTTGTGAGTCCATTTTTTTAAATTAAAGGGTTGAATATTTAGATATATGTGGATTTATTTCCGAAATGTATTTTAAATTATCACATAAACAAAAAATATTTGAGTATAAGAATTTGAGATATCATTCAAATTTCGCCGCCCAAAGAAACAAATAGTGTTAATTATACATTTTAAGCCGGATTCATTCTTTCAAAAACCGGCCTTAACACTTCTTCGCCGGCCCTGGCAACGGTTTCTGTAAAGCCAAATGTAAGTTCGGTTTTGCCTTGCTTTAATTGTTCGAAAATACTATCAATAAATTCACTCACAGGCGGAGCAAAATCATGTAATCCCTTTCCGCCAAGATCCGTATTTATTGCAGGTGGAATAATTTCGACCACTTCAATTTTATTTTCTTTTAACAGATGTCTGATTGAAACTGTAAAAGAATGAAAGAAAGCCTTTGTGGCCGAGTAAACAGGAACCTTTGTTAGCGGAGCGAATGAAAGTCCTGATGTGACATTCATTACTGTCGTTAACGATTTTAATTTTATAAAAAGCGATGTTAGATGAATTGGTGCGAGAATATTTATTTCAATTTCCGATTTAGCTTTAGTAAAGAAATTTTCGTCGGTTAAATTCATCCAGTTTTGAATTCCCGCATTGTTCACTAAAACATTTAATCCGGGATGATTTTTTTGTACCCATTCGAATAATGAAATTCTTTCCGATTCAACGGTAAGATCACAAACCTTTGTTATGATGCCCGGATATTTATTGCTTACTTCTTCCAACACATCTTTTCGTCTGCCGCAAATTATGACAGTATTATTTTCTTTTAGAAATCGCGCTGCAAGACCTAGTCCGATTCCGCTTGCGCCGCCGGTAATAAGGATTGTATTGTTGGATTTTTTCATCGACTTGAAACTAAGAACGCACCGGTCCCTGAGCGGAGTCGAAGGGCGGATAAGTACTTTGTATTTTTACCTTGTTCAGGAAACAACGCCATCTGAAGTTATTGTTTAAACCGATGCTCATTATACACTCAACAATGAGTATTATTTTATAAATATCAGTAAAAAAACCGTTTTCTTTCAATTAATCTGAAAAAAATTTCATGCTTTCAACACATTGGACCTGATTAAATGTATTAATTTCGTCATATTAAATTTCTCACAATCTTACTTCAATGAAAAACACAATCCTTCTGATCGCGGTTCTGTCAATATTTGTTTCTCTATCTTCTTGCAAAAAAGATGAAGATAAAGATACAACTGCAACTCTTGATGGCAATGTTTCACAATTTAACTCTGATGCTAACTATTATAAATCCGAGTCAGATCAGGCTGATAACGATATCAATAACTCACTGAGTGAAATCCCGGCATTTGGCCGTCTCTCAAGCGGAACCGCGGTTTTGGCAAGTCCGCTTTGTGGTGTGACAATCGATTCCTCACAGATTGCAAACAAAATATTATTCTACAATTTTGACGGTGTTACTCCTTGCTTCTCGCCTTCACGTACGAGAGGAGGGCAAATAAAAGTTCAGTTAACAAACGGTACACACTGGAGTGACGTTGGTGCCGAGCTTACACTCACTTATATAAACTATAAAGTAACCCGTTTGTCGGATAATAAATCTATTCAATTCAACGGCGTTAAGACTCTGAAAAATCTGAATGGAAATAACTGGCTCGGATTTATCGCCGGACTCACAACTTTAAAATACAAAGAGCGCGCGTTAAACATTGCCGTTACATTCGATAATAATTTATCCGCAACCTGGAACAGTGCACGCATAACGGAGTGGGGTTACGTTGGTGCAAACGTTAATCAGAATATTCCGTATGCTCACATTACATTCAGCGCAATCGGAGATACAGTAATCAACGGACATTCAAATACCGATAGCTGGGGAGTTAACAGATTTGGCAATTCATTCGTTACTTATTATAACACTTCACTTGTTTCAAATACGTACTGCGGTTTATGGAGATTTAATTCGGGCGAACTTGTTCATGAGGTAAATTCAAATACTTTTACCCTTAAACTCGGAGTTGATCAAAACGGGAATCCGACTCCATATACCTGCGCTTATGGTTACAAAGTAAGCTGGGCTGTTAACGGCAATTCGAATAGTGTGGTGCTGAGTTATTGATTACTCAATTCGCTGCATCGCTATTTTACCGACGGGATTAATAATCAACGGAACTTTCTCGACTGTTACTGAACTGGCATCCAATCCGAATTCCTTTCCTTCCGACATCCCGAATTTCCTGAGCACGTCATACGTATTGAGAATTAACTTCTCGTAAACTTTGAGAATGTTTTCGTTTGAAAGGTATTTCTCGATGACAACAAAACGAAAGTCTCCCACAATATTTTTCTGGTGCAATGAGGAATAGCGGCTGATAATATCCACTTCGCCGTTAGAAACCAATTCCTGCACCACCTGTCTGAACATTACATTAATACGTTGCTCGACTCTGAATCCAAGTTTAAAATTGATTCTGATGATTTTACTCTTTACAAATTCTATTACCTCATATTTCATGGTATAAGGTTCGTCCATTACATCCACATGTACAAACCAATAGGTATCTGCCCTCTTCGGTTGCTTCTGAAGAATCGAGTATATAATTTTTGTCTCAATATCATCTCTTTGCTGAGAGCTTACGAGATAAATCAGGTGAGTCGAATACTTTGGTATTGAAACATCTTCACTTAGTTGTGTCAGCAAAGGTACATAGTCGTTCAGTTTGACATAATCAACCAACCGATTTCTGAATTTGCGAGCAGTATACCAGGTGTACATGCTTGTAAACAATAATGAAGTAAGCGCTAATGTTACCCAGCCTCCGTGACTGAATTTATTCAGGTTGGCGATCAGGAATGAAATTTCTATTGTGAGAAAAACGACAAGGATTAAACCTATAAGGAAAATGGAATACCTCTTGTAAAATAAATATAATGATAAAAGCAATGTCGTGCTTAACATCGCTATTACAATCGAAAGTCCGTATGCGGCTTCCATGCCTGACGATTCTTTGAAAAATAAAACGACTCCAATACATCCCGCGCATAATGCCCAGTTAACAGTAGGAATATATATCTGGCCTCTTAATTCGGTCGGATAAACAACTTTTAGTTTGGGGCCGAAATTCAGTTTAATCGCCTCGTTAATTAACGTAAAAGAACCGCTGATCAGGGCCTGACTAGCAACAATTGCAGCGGCAGTGGCAATGATAATTCCTGCAATCAAAAACCAGGAAGGCATGATTGAATAAAACGGGTTCTTATCTCCAAGATGAGATCCGGAATAATCAAGCAACCATGCACCTTGTCCGAAATAATTCAGTAGCAAAGCCACCTTCACAAACGACCAGCTTACCCTGACATTAATTTTTCCGCAATGTCCAAGATCCGAGTACAGGGCTTCAGCTCCCGTTGTGCAAAGAAATACGGCGCCGAGCAGCCAGAAACCATGCTGATAGTTTACCAGAAGATTATATGCATAATATGGATTAACTGCTTTTAAAACTTCGATGTGATTAGTCAGCTGAAAGATTCCAAGTATAGCGAGCATAGAAAACCATACTAACATAATCGGACCAAAAGCCTTTCCGATAAAAGATGAGCCGAATTGCTGGATGAAAAAAAGTAAGAATAATATCGCGATTACAATTTCAATGATGGGAAGATCGGAGCTAAAATAGGTTAGTCCTTCGATAGCGGATGAAACAGAAATGGCCGGCGTAATTATTCCATCGGCCAACAAGGCGCTGGCGCCAATCAGAGCGGGAAAAACCAAATATTTGAACTTAAGCCTTCGTACCAATGCGTACAAAGAAAAAATTCCGCCTTCCCCCTTATTATCGGCTTTAAGGGTAAGAATTATATACTTAACCGTAGTTTGTAAGGTAAGGGTCCAGAAAATACAGGATAAACCGCCCAGAATTAATTCAGGAGTAATTACATGCGTACCAACAATCGCTTTTAACACATATAAAGGCGATGTACCAATGTCTCCGAAAATTATTCCGAGTGTGATTAACACCCCTGCAGAAGACAATTTTTTAATATCAATGTACGATGACATACTAAAAGAAGCCGTTTTGAAGCGAAGGCAAATCTACTCTTTCGCCGCAAAATATCGTATTTCCCTTTAAATTTTATAATGTCTTTATAAACACACCCCTTTTTTATAATTCCTGTTGGATTGATGCTATACCCGTGTGATAATGCAGCAAAAGTTTTAACTCACGCTTTTGTACTTAAAGAAATCCGGGGGACGGGACATATTGACCGGTCACAATACCTCAGGGTTTTTACTGCTGCACTCCGAAAGAAAATTGAAGACGATCTGAACAAACCCGAATATCCGGTTACAGAGTCAGGTTTGGGCTACCGGTTTGTAATATGAGCGTGAAGCCGGAAACTCAAATTTTTATGGAATTGGCGACGTAGAAATTAAATATTATCTTCATTCAACTATTTAAGTTTTAGTACCTACTTCCGCAATTTTAACTTCATCTATAAAATCACACAACATGAAAAACAACAGAACAAAACTTATTCTTTTCGCGTGGATAGCATTATGCTATTTTTCATTTTTTAATAGTGCGTCGGCACAAATCCCGCAGGCGATCTCTTACCAGGCGGTTGCAAGAAACAATTCCGGTGCAATTTTGTCTAACCAGTTAATTTCTCTTCGTTTTACTATTCGTGATAACACGTCTGGCGGTACGATTGTTTATAGAGAAACGCAAAATCTGACTACGAGTGCAATCGGGTCTTTTTCAGTTAATATCGGACAAGGTACAGTTGTACAGGGTACATTTTCAACTATTAACTGGGCTGTAAATAATAAATTCCTGCAAGTAGAAATGGATGCAACGGGGGGATCTGTTTTTCTGGATCTGGGAACACAACAAATGCTAAGTGTGCCATACGCGCTTTTCAGCGGTTCGTCCGGAGGTGGATGGGGCCTAACCGGAAATTCGGGAACAGTGGACGGGACAAATTTTATTGGAACTACCGACAATATTCCTCTGAATTTAAAAGTTGGAAATGTAAAGGCCGGACGAATAGACAAGAATCAGTTTAATGCTTTTTATGGCGGACTAAGTGGTAATGCGATTACGACAGGAACTTCAAACTCGGGTTTTGGTCATTCGGCCCTTACCGGTGTTACTATCGGTACAGCTAACACTGGAGTTGGGACGTATGCTTTGCAATCATTAGCTGGTGGCCAATATGCAACAGCTGTTGGATATGAGTCACAACAATATATTAATAACAGTGGCACACTTTATAATTCATGGAATACTTCCATAGGTGCTTTTTCATTACAGGGTTCTAATACTGCTTCTGATAATACAGGAATATTCAATACGGCAATTGGAGCTCAGGCATTGTCACACAATACATCGGGAGGATATGGAACAGCTATCGGAATGGGTGCGCTTGTTCTAAATACTACCGGAAACTTTAATACTGCTACAGGAAAAGACGCGCTTAATTCCAATACAACAGGAAGTTCTAATTCCGCATATGGTTATGAATGTTTGTATTCAAATGTTTCGGGTATCAGAAACGCTGCTTTCGGTGAAAAGACTTTGCATGAATGCACAGGACTAGATAATACTGCTTTTGGATCTGACGCATTAAATTTAACAACAACGGCCAACTATAATACTGCAATAGGAGCATTTGCCGGTGCTATCCGCGATAATGGCGGATTCAACACATTCCTTGGACATTCAGCAATTGCGACAGCCAATGGATTTACTAATTCAACAGCAGTTGGAGATAATTCATCTATCTCTGCTTCCAATCAGGTTCGAATAGGAAATGGATCGGTTACTTCAATCGGAGGACAAGTGGGCTGGACAACTCTTTCCGATGCCAGATTCAAACGAAATATTAAATCAAATGTTCATGGTTTAGATTTTATCCTTCAACTAAATCCCGTTACTTATACTCTCGATGTAAATTCAATAAACAAATTTATCAGGCGTGATGAAATTAACAATGCAACAGAAACTGAATATACGGAAGAGGAAAAAACTATTATTGCAAAATCAATTGAACAAAAGGAACAAGTTGTCTATAGCGGATTTCTTGCACAAGATGTTGATATGCTTGCAAAGAAAATTGGATATGATTTTAGCGGTATAGACGCACCTAAAAACGAAGGAGACTATTTTGGCTTACGATATGGGGATTTTGTTGTTCCGCTTGTTAAAGCGATTCAGGAACAACAGATCATAATTGAGAACCAATCGCAAATGCTGGAATTAGTCCAGGCCTCAAATGCAAAACTCCTTGAAGAAACAACTTTCCTTAAGTCGGAAATTGAAAAAATCAAAGCTGAACTTGGCCTCGATAAAACTGTAATGAAATAATCTACGTGTTTCTCTGAAACGATAAGTCTAATTTATACAGTGAGACAATGAAGCGGAGGAAAAAAGTGAAGTGAAATTGAATTCGTGGAAAAATTTACCATAGAGGCACAGAGAACATAGAGAAGCACGGAGTTGTGTGATACTATTCGTGTAATTCGTGGCTTAAATTAACCCTGGAGAATCCGAAATCACTTTCAATCCAAAATAAAATATCTCACACGTAAAAGAACTAATTAATTTCTGAGTGTTCCCTTAGTGCTTCTGAGACTCCGTGGTAAACAGGGTTTTGCAATTATTCTATTTCAGCAACACAATTTTTTCGGTAACAATTTTATTTTCCGAATTCAATTGTAGAAAATAAACTCCTTCCTCTAACTCACGTATGTCAAATATCAAATAATCGTTTGAGTTGAATTCACGCAGCAACTTCCCCTCAATGTTTCTGATTTGAATGGTTGTATTTTTTTGAATTTCAGAATTAATTTTGAATATACCATTCGACGGATTCGGATAGATGTTGATTTCATCACTAGACACATGCAAATCATTTGTAGCGGTGGATTGCTCACTTAATTTCGCAACAAAAAAATCATAGGAACCGGTCCATGGATCAGTGTTTGTTATGGAATAAGGGCCGAAGCTTGTTGTCGGACTACTAAAACTTCCTCCGATATAAACGTTATTAAATCCGTCTATTCCTATTCCGTACCCGACTTCATTAAGATTACCCGTTGCGGATTTTGCCCAGACCAGAACGCCGTAAGTATCAAATTTTGCGATGAATAGTTCCTGATTGGGACCATACAAATAGTTAGATCCGAACGATATGGTTCCTTTGAAAAATCCGGTGACGTAGCAGTTTCCATTCGCATCGGCCCTGACATAATTAGCCTGGTCAAAATCTGTTCCTCCTTCACCAATTACATATTGCAAATCCCCAAGGCTGTCATACTTTACGAGGAACAGGTCATTTATTCCGGCATTGTTAATTGTGTCAATATTAAAAATGGCAATCGCACTGTTAAAATATCCCGCAACATAAAAATTTCCACTTGCGTCATTACTTATACTTTCTCCAAATGCCGATGTGGGAAATCCTCCTGAACTTTTAGCCCATAACACATTCCCGTTACTATCAAACTTTACAATATATACTGCACCCGCCCCATTGGAAGAACCCGTGAGAGTAATATTATCAAATGTGATTGAATTTCGATATGAACCGGTAATACATATGTTACCAAAATCATCGCATGTAATTCCTGTAGCCTTTGTATTGATTCCGGATGTAATACCTTTAGCCCATATCAGATTACCCACGCTGCTGTATTTTACGACGAAAATATTTGATCCGAGAAATGTTCCGTTTAACTGATTTCCACTAAAAACAACGGAGCTGTCAAATACACCGGTTATATAAACTTCATTGTTTGAGTTAACATCAATGCCGAATCCCTCGTTCTCATGATTTGCAGAAGACGTCTGACCCCATAAGGCATTCCCATTTGAATTAAACTTTATGGTAAAGGTCCGTCCCCAGCCTCCAATTCCGCCCAGTGTCACACTGCCGAATGTCATTGTTCCACGATAGGCTCCGGTCAGGTACACACTCCCGTCTCCGTCAACCGATAGATCATTCGCTTCCGACATGTTATTGCCGGTTGGGCAAATTGCCCATATAGGATTACCACTGCTGTCGAGTTTGGCAAGATATAATATTGAATTATATCCTCCGGTATTTGCAAGCGTATCGCTACCTATAATAAGAGTATCCTGAAAAGTTCCGGTTATATAACTGTTCCCGTTATGATCAGTGCCTATACTATTACAATACTCATGAAAACTAAGCACTCCAAAACTTTGTGCCCAGTCCCAGCCGGCCGTTTGAGCGAATAAGTTTGAGCTAAACATTAAAAGTACAAGTAGAATTTTTTCTTTCATGAATTTGAATATTTAAATATAAACATACAATTATTTCTTACAAAATACTGTCGAGTTTCCGATTATTTTTTGAAAAAAAAAGAGCTCCCTTCCGGAAGCTCCTTTTTCGTATAAATAAAATATCTGTTTAGTTTTTCACGAAACGAACGTCATGTATTTCTCCGGTTGGAGTTACCAAATGCAAAATATAGGTTCCTTTCGAAAGATTCTTAACATCCAGTGAATTTAAACTAGAAGTACCAGCTCCAATTTCTTGTCCGGATAAATTATAAATTTTCCATTTTGATTGTGAAGGAAAATTCAAACCGCTTACCCCAAGAAAATCGTTAGTTGGATTTGGAAAAACATTTAATTGCTTTGCATTCTCCGGGGTTGAAATTCCTGTAGTCATTTGCGATGCAAAAAAATGCACGTCGTGTTGAACTCCCGTTTCATCATACAATGCATGAGCATAGTGATTTAAACTCTGATCGGTATACCAATAAAAAGCCGAATCAGTTGATGTTGTTGGAGTATTTGGTGCAGTCATCCAGACGTTTCCGGTAAGAGCAGATTTGATCCAGCCTGAATCTATGCTAGTTGTAATCCGACGTTCAAGTAAGGAAGCCATCGTACCAGAAGGCAGAACTAAATCACCTGAAGCAATTACATCGGTTATTAAATGAACGGAATTTTTAAAATGAACGGAGTCAATTGCCGGTTGGCCAATTGCGGCTCCTGTTGTGTAAATCTCAATGGCCGTATTCACATTGGTGCTGCTTCCATATGTCCATGGAAATGTCATGGCAGCTGCAGGCGGATTAGTAACCAAAGGCATTTGCATCCCGGTATTAAGCGGGTCACCAATTGCACCAAGAAAAGTTACCGAATTAGCATCTACTTTAAGCATAGTTACAGACTCGTCTCCTCCTTCATAAGTTGCATGTGTTGCAGTCGGAAATGCAAGTCCGGCATAAGGCGGAAAATTTGATGGAGGAAAATAAAATACCGTATCCTCACTTCCCGGAAATACAGTAAGGCTCGTAAAATCCCACGTATTGGCGGTTCCGGATTTACTGAAAGAAAACGGTGGGGACGGTTGATTTGCATCGTGGTAAATAATCATTGTATTTACCTGTGGCGCCATTGTAGCGTCAAGACTAATTTGACCGTAACTTATCTTGCAAACAGCAAGCATAAAAACAGAGAGGTAGATTTTAATCATAAGTATATTTTTAGTTTTTGTAAATATACCTATCAGATTAAACTCAAGATAAATTGACTTGCTAAACTTTTACGTTTTAATTGTTAATAAGAATTGATGATTCAATTTAACAAATAATAATATATTATTATACACAAAATTATACTAGAATTATTCAGTTCTTAATAAATTCAGACGAACAGCATCAAAATCCGATATTCTTAAAAAATAAATCCCCGAATTTAATTTATAGATATCAATATCGCTTTGCCCCGTTTGAAATTTTCCGTAAATTAAAAGTTGGCCATTACTATTATGTATTTCGTATTTTTTTCCCGCCAGTCGATCTTTAGAAGAAATTGAAACGGAATTATTTGGCAGGTTAATTGTGAAATTAAAAGATTGCTTCTCTGTTTCAGGAACATTTACTAATGAAACTCTTTTCTTTAATATCAATCCGTTCTGTCCGCAAACATAAACAGCGTCGCCATGATGTGAAATTGATTCCATCGGATCAGAGGCAGTATAATCAAGCATCCAGTTATGACCACCGTCAATAGATTTATAAATATAATTTCTCTGAGGCCCCACAATCATAAAACCGTGAAGGCTGTCAACGAAATCAAGTCCGCTTATGTCAATAATTGTATTGCTTATTAATTCTGACCAATTAAGTCCCTGATCAGTTGTACGAAATAAATGGCCATCGGTTGATACGGCGTATCCGTTTTGCGAATCAATAAAGCTGATGCCTGACAGTGAAGCATTGGAAAGTGTATTTACAGTTTGAACTGTATGACTTAGTCCGGCATCGGTAATTCTATAAACCATCGTATCATCAATAGCAAGAAATATTGAATCCTCAACCGCGACAATTTTTCTCGATGAAAAAGTAACATTTGTTGCCACCCAATTTGAGCCCCCGTCGTCTGTCCTGTAAACTCCGCTGAGATTTGACATCAATCCGATTTGAGAAGAAGACATACATACATCATTAATAAAACAAGTACATCCATTCACAATACTCCGGTTGTTGCCACCATCATAAGTACGTCGCAAAAAACCGTTCCCATCTGCCGTAAAGCCCGAGTCCGGATGAAAGAAATGTCCGGAAGTGTAAATTGCCGCCTGGGCATATTGTTTTTTCATAAAATTATTTCCTCCATCGGTACTTTTGAGTAATACTCCATTTTCGCCGAATAAGAATATGGTATCAGCTGTAAGGCATTGCACCTTTAAAAGACTCTCAGTTACGTTAGAATTTAACGGACTCCAGCTATTTTGTGCTTCGGAGACAAATGCCAGGCAAATAAGAGTTATAAGAAAGTTTAATGTTTTCATTCACGTTTGTGTTTCCGCGCGATTAATTATTCATCTTTCTGCAATATATTGAATTGTAACTATAGTTGCAATTTTGAACAAAAGACATTAGCTTATGATTTTTATCATAATACTTTAATGTAAAAATAATTACTCTTGCAATGAATGCTATGAAATCCTGTTCGAATTAATACTTATTATCATGCGGATCCTTTTATTCTTTTTTTTACTTGTCTTTGCGAATATCCTTTTTGCTCAGGATTCAATTGTAGTTAAAAGGGAACCATGCATCCTCTTTCCGTCACCGATGTATGATAAGAACTGGCAATTCTCGATCGGATTCATTTCAACAACTACGCCTGAAGATATCACCGAAGAAGTACGGGTCAGGGCCCCCGCAGGTGACTGGCATATATTAAGAAAGCTGAACGAAAATTTCAATTTGGAGGGTCGAGTGCTTTTCCAGATTGTTCAAAATCATTTTTCTCTCGGGTTTAAGTATACAAAGAAAATTTCAAATCATGTTTACATTTCAGCGGGAGATGATGTAGCGTTCTGGTTTGGGAAACTGGAAGTGGCCGGATTTGATAGTAAGGGCAGCGGATGGATGAATTATCCGAACATATCTGTCGGGTATCGTACCGCGAGTGATCTATTATTTACACTTAAAACCGAAGCTCTGATTAATACACACTTTACAACATCAAACGGCGGTTATGAACTTGGAACGGATGTAAATACATTCTCCGGCATGGGTTACACGATTGCATTAGAGCAGCCATTCTACAATAAAAAACATCTCACTCTCGCTTTCACTGCTCTTTATACAAACTTCCAGTGGCAAATGTGGTCTTTATTTGAAACGTTTGATAGAAATATTTTTTACCCGCAGCTAACAGTTGGATTTATCATATGAAAAATATTCTATTCATAATACTTACAACGCTATTTCTTTTCTCATGTGAAAAAGAATATGATGCTCCCGTTCCGATTCTCAAATGGGATCTCTATGAGTCGGCAAATGCCGTTTACATTGGTAAAACCTCTACAACATCTATTGAAGGAGTCTACACGGTTACAGACGGCAGTGATGTATTCGGGAACGAAGTAGCCATAAAATCGAGTTATAATGTTTCGGGTACCGATACTTCCTTTTACATTTCTTTTTTCTGCGGGAAAGACATAGCATGGTTCATAACAAGAGGCAAATCACTTGACAGTACAATTTTATTAAACGGATACTGGCGGAAAATGATAAACACCGAAACAGGTGTTTCCCGATTCACCATAACTTACGCGAATGGTGCCAGGCAATTACTTAGCCCTAATCCGGTTATTGCGCATGACAGCATTATTATAGATGGAGTTTTTGGTGATGAGGAAAACATACCTGAGAAAATAATTACATTACGCTATAACAGGCCATTAAATCATTCGGGGTTTCAGATACTCGCACACAGAGCGGGAACCCGTACATCTGATCATATAAATATTTCTGAAAACTCGGTTGAAATGATACTGCATTCAGAAAAATTAGGATCAACCGGAATTGAGATCGATGTTCGTCTTACAAGTGATGGCGTTCCGATATTATATCACGATAACACCATTAATGTAAGACTTGTACAGCCAAACGGCATGGCCGGACCGATCGAAAATTACTCATACACACAACTTAATGATTTGGCAAGGTTAATTAACGGTGAAAAAATTCCAACTCTTCGCGAGGCTCTTGAAGCGGTTGTTTACAAAACCGGACTGCAATATGTATGGCTTGACACGAAGTATGCGGGAAATCTTGAAATTGTCAGACAGATACAGGCCGAATATTTACAGAAAGCTACCGCGGCAGGAAGAACTGTAGAAATTCTCATCGGCTTACCCGGCGATGATCAGTTAAATCAATTCAAGTCTCTCACAGATTATACAAACGTACCATCTCTTTGTGAATTGACTCGCGAAGATGTTCGCGCGATAAATGCGAAGGTGTGGGCTCCTCGCTGGACACTTGGAACTCAAGATGCGGATGTTGCAGATGTTCATGCAGAAGGAAGAAAAGCATTTACCTGGACAATGGATGTCCCGGAATATATTGATCAATTCATAAGTCAGGGAAGTTTCGATGGTATACTCTCCAATTACCCAAGTATAGTAGCTTATTATGCATACACTAAATAGAATCTTTAAAATATTTGCTTTGACTGTGGTTTTTTTCTATTCGAACTCCGCACTTTTCGCTATTGAAAAAGATTCTGCACAATCGAACAAGCCCGGAGAATATTCACTCGTCGTTTATGCCGGAGGAGGTGTATCACAATTTCTTGGTAGTCCGGGTGTGGCACAAACCGTACAAACCGAGGTTTCAAAAACCGGATTCAGCGGATCACTTCGTGTGATGTGGCACCCCGATCATATGCTTCGGCTCGGACTTGAAACCGGAAGGATTCCGTTTTATTCTTATACAATAGAAAACAACGATAAATCAGGAGATCTTAAATTAACTGCAACACCTGTTATTCTTGTCTGGTCTATGCCACTTGCAAAAAGATTCAACGTTTTTTTAGGTTACGGGATTTATATACTAAACAGCGAACTTGAATACGCCGGAAAAACCAACTCATCAACTAACAGCCTGGGATTTTTAACCGCCGTAAATTATATTCATCCCCTGTCTGACCACCTTGGTATTGCGGGAGAAATAAAATATTTGAATGCCAATGAAACAAAAGATAAAATTCTGAATTACCAGGTTCAATTGGTTTGGAAGTTTTATAAGTGGTAGTGGTGTTGTTTCCTGAATAAGGTAAAAATACAAAGTACTTATCCCCCCTTCGACTCAGGGCAATGTCATTAAGTTAAGAAATGTCGGAAGGCAAGAGAAAGGTTTGAATTAGTGATGACCCCGTTTAGGGGTCATATGTTTATATTAGCACTTTCCCCGACTATACTTCGACCCCAGCGGGGCATAGCCGTCAGTTTAAGAAGTAAACACTAATTTTTATTTAGGTTCCCTTAAAATGCTAAGACTTTAAAGTCTTGCAGCCCGGATCTGCGAAAATCTGCGATTTAACAAGTCCATAGTTAAAGTACCTTGAGAATAAATCTGCGAAAATCTGCGGAAAATATTTTTCACGCAGATTTGCGCAGATGTTAAAGTGTTTTTTCTCTTACAGAGCTAAGAAAGTAATTAATCAGCCGAACTACCTTTATCAGTGTTCGCAGATTTTCGCAGATCCAGGCTGCAAGAATGAACTGTGTCGTCCTATTTGACATTCTCTGAAATAAACTTTATCTTAAACTGACGGCTATGCCCCAGCGGGGTCGAATGTGATACTTTCATATTTTATCAGACTTTTTTTGAATAGCAGTCAATTTACATTCGACTCCTCCGGAGTCGGGGTGTGGTGTTAAACTTCGTTTAATATAAACATGTGACCCCTAAACGGGGTCGACTCTGATAAAAATTTCTTTCATTTCACTCAGTATATCTTAACTTAATGACATTGCCCTGAGCGAAGGGTAATGCAGGTATAATTTTGATTTGAGAAACAACCCCAGTGGTAGTTAGTATTGAGTATTTAGAATAGCCAATACTGATAACTGTTATTCAATACACTTTTGGCATTTTCTTTTGGAGTACTTTAATAATTGCATGGGCTGCTTCGTTTGTGTTTTGCAATCCTATTGAAGTTTCAATTTTTAGATATCCGTGTATTGTTTGTTCGTCAGTCTGACATACTTCATAAAAACTGATTTTGGGGAACGAGGCATCAGACTTATTAACTTCAATTTCCGTAATTCCGTTTACAATTAAACGGATTTGTTTATCCTGTGCCTCAACGGGATTAATGTTTTTAGATGAAGGAACATAAAAATCATAATTCAACCGATGGGTATCTTTAATTGATATTTCAAACGGAATATAAAAAGTATTTAAAAGCGGATTCGGTGCCCATACCTGATCTCTGCAATCACCAGTGAAATCATCTTTATCATTATAGCGCGAACTATTATCAAAAAATGAATAGAGTTGAAATTCCGTAACTGAATCATTTAAAATTTCTCTTCTCCACATTTGCTGAAGCGGATGTATTTCCGGACTGTTGTCGTTTCTAACATCGCTTACCCAGGGACCGTAAAACCCTACAGGTTTAAATTGAATTGAATCAAGATTTAAACTTTTAATATAGGCGGCCGCGTTTGCTTCAATTTCTTTATCGGTGTTTTTCAGGGCTATTTCACCTGCTATTGAAAATTCATTATGCAGGTGTCCATGCGGCCTGAGTGATTTTAATTGCAACCATTGAAAAGCGGAATCAGGAATAATATAAATAACCATGTCGCCATCTCCATCTGATATCAAATGATATTTTTCGTTTTTGGAAGAAACAAACGGATTTTTTCTCTTCTTGATAAATAGCTTTCCGCAAACCGTTCTTTTATATCCGTCTACCGGTTTCCAGGGTCCCGCCCATTGTTTTTTTGCAAAGCAATCTTTTCCTATATATTCATCATTACCGATAAAACCGGAACCTGTAACACCATAATAATAATTAGCTATGCTATCCAAATTCCGAATCATCTCCTTGGTACAATTATTTCGGATAGGTGTTGTGAGGATAAGATCCTGACCGAATAAACCGGGAGTGCTAAAAAAAATTTGAAGTATTATAAAGGCACTTCTAATAAATTGAATTCTTCCGAACATTAAATCAATTCACTTTCAGAATTCATCCAGGCGATTAACAACTGATAACCGATACATAAAATCACCGCGCCTAAAAACAAACCAAGGAAACCATTGTACATGAATCCTCCGATTGCGCCAAGAAATATTACCAGCATTGGAGCGGGTGCATTTCTTCCAAGCAAGATCGGTTTTAAAACATTATCAGAAATTAAAGTTATTCCCAGCCAGATCGCTAAAAGAGTTGCTGTAAGAGAGTCGGTCGCGGAAAACATATATATCGCGATGGGAATTGCAATTGGACCCACACCAATCTGAACAATAGCAAGTATAAGACAAATAACAGTCCATAACCCCGCGAAAGGAACACCGGCAACAAAGAATCCAAGTGCCGCCATGGAAGCCTGAATAATAGCCACTCCCAATATTCCTTTCACAACATTTCTAACCACAGAAACAGTCATGTCAGCAAAATAATCTCCCTTCTCGCCCGCTATTTTTTTAAACAATTTTCTTAGTGCTTTGCCGATTGATTCATAAAAGTATAACATAACACCTGCAATAATAATTGAACCGATAAATTGTAAAACTCCTTTGCCGATGCCTGCAAATGCCTGAAACATCCATTTTGCGACTCCCTTTAGCTGGTCTGCATACTTAAGCGTTGCCGCTTCAAGATTTACCGAAGCCAGCTTCCATAAATCAGCAATTGGTTTTGCGAAAGCCGGCCAGTTTTGCGTACGGTCACCGGGAGGGGGAATTTTTAAAGTTCCCGCGTTGTACATTTCTCTAATTTCCTTTATTCCATCCGAAAGTGACAGGCTGACAAAATAACTCGGCACGACCAAAATACTTAGCATAACTAACGTTAGAACAAGTGTTGGTATCAATCTGTTCCCTCTGAACAATTTCATTAACTTATTAAACAATGGAAAAACGGCAATCGTAATTACTCCGGCCCAAATAATTATTAGTATAAAAGGCTTCACAATGGCCAGACACCAGTTAATCAATAAAACTAAAACACCCAGTCTTACTATAAGATCAACAATTCTTTCAAATGTATATGTATTGGTTGTTTTCATTGTCTGATATTTAAATCAAAGTTAATCTAATTATTTCAAATCAATTGAGAGAGAAAGGACGGTTCCGTAATCCTCCTTTGTTGTTTTGCCCACCAGTATTTTATTATCAAAATTGTAATAAAAGGTAAACTTCAATTTTACATTCGATATAAATTCCCAGGTTATATCGGTGCTGGCATCAAATCTGTAACGACCTTTTTCGGTAACACCCACAAAAGAAGACAGCGAAGTTGAGCTAGACAAATTTGGTCTTATAAAACTGTAAATGGTATGT
>CAZAON010000332.1:0-8196 GCA_964486655.1 uncultured Flavobacteriales bacterium | reverse complement strand
CTATCGCCAGGGAGCTTATTACCTGGCAACGATTGCAGATAAGATGTATTTATATCCGGAAGGGGATGTAGACCTGCACGGACTTAGTGTGAACATGATGTTTTTTAAAGGCACGCTGGAGAAACTCGATGTAGAGCCGATTATCATTCGTCATGGTAAATTTAAGAGCGCTGTAGAACCGTTTATGTATGACAAAATGAGTCCGGAAAATAAAGAGCAGATGAGTAAACTTTTGAATTCGGTATGGTACAACATTGTTGACGGAATATCGACTGCAAGAAACATTTCTGTTTCTGATGTTCAGAAAATCGCGAACAATATCAGTGGTCAGGATGCGAAAGAGGCCGCAAATCTTCATCTGGTGGATAAGTTGGCATACTATGATGAGGTATTAAGCGAACTGAAAACAAAAACCGGATTGAAAGAAGATGATAAAGTAAATTTTGTGGCTTTGAAGAAATACACAAATGCCTCTGCGAAAACAGAAAGTTTCTCCGCGAAAAAAATAGCGGTAATATATGCGGTAGGTGATATTGTGAGCGGGAAAGGAAATGATGATGAAATCGGATCAGAAACGACTGCTGGAGCAATTCGCAAGGCGAGATTAGACACGACTATCAAAGCGATTGTATTGCGCGTAAACTCACCGGGAGGAAGTGCGCTTGCGTCGGATGTGATCTGGCGCGAAACCATTCTTGCAAAAAAAGCTAAACCATTTATTGTTTCGATGGGAGATTATGCGGCTTCAGGAGGATATTATATTTCCTGCGCGGCTGATACGATTGTGGCAAGGCCGAATACGCTGACAGGATCGATCGGAGTGTTCGGACTTTTAGTCAACACCCGTGAAATGTTCCGCAACAAACTTGGAATCACGTTTGACACGGTTAAGACTGCGGAGATGGCCGACATCATGAATATGACAAGACCGATGACGGATAAAGAGCGTTCGATGATACAGGGACAGGTTGAGAAAATTTACGACACGTTCATTTCGCACGTGTCTGAAGGAAGAAAGATGAGCAAAGCGAATGTTGACAGTATTGGCCAGGGAAGAGTTTGGAGCGGAACGGATGCAAAAGCGCTGGGACTGGTAGATGTGCTGGGCGGACTAAACGATGCCATAGCTATTGCGGCGAAGAAAGCCAATCTCGATACTTATCGTACGATAGCATTGCCGGAACAAAAAGAATTTTTCGAAAAGATCATGGAAGATCTGAACTCGGAGGCTATGTCATATTTCGGCACTAAAAATTTCGGCGATAGTTATAAGTATTTTGAATCGCTGGAGAAACTTTTGAAGCAAAACGGAATATTGGCTAAAATGCCGATGGAGATTGAGATGAAATAATTACGAATATTAATTACGGATTATTAAATTACAAATCAGGCTTACTGAATGCGTTTCAGTGAGCCTTTTTTATTCCCATTTTTGCGATTAAAAACGTATAATATTTTCACGGAATACTATATTGTTTTATAAGCTTATTCTTTTACCTTCATGGCTCATCCCTTTATCATGAAAAAACAAATCTGCCTTTTGATCCTGTTTTTTGCTTTCCAGACAATAAATGCAAGTAACTATTATTGGGTTAACGGTGCTGGGAATTGGAGTGACTATGGAAATCATTGGGCAAATTCATCGGGAGGAAGTGTTTTTCATGTGCAGCCTCCTACTCCCTTTGACAGTGTATTTTTTGATTCAAATTCTTTTACTTCAGGCGATACCGTCTTTCTCGACACTACTATTCTCAATTGTAAAAATTTTATTGTAAGTAATATTGTTGACACGCCAACTTTCAGAGGTATAGGTTCATATGTCGTAATTGACACATACGGTTCATTCCTGATTCAGTCTCCCGCAAAATGGTCGATGAGTTCATCGGTCAACATGTTGTCGACTTCACAAGGAAACACAGTCGACATCTCAGGTCTCGGACCATTCATGAGTAACAATACACCCGGATTTAATTTCAAAGGCATTGGTGGGAGTTTCTCCCTGCAAAGTGATATCACTGGGCTTTCAGTCAACAACTGTACATTTTATTCGAACGGATTTGACATTTGGGGAATAGATGTTTCAATAAGCAATTCTACGGTTTACCTTTCCACTTCGACAATTACCTGTGAGGAATGGACTTCATCGGGAAACCAATTGCATGCCGACAGTTGTGTGATTAACGCAGATGAATTCTCAAATTACTCCACGACCAATTTTAATGTAGTGAATGCCGGATATCTCTCAAACACCGTAAACAATTCTTTTAAAATAGTTTCAGTCAGCACCATTACTTCTACTTCAATCTGCACTTTTGAAAATGCCACTATTGGCTACCGGGTCAATTCATCCAACTGCATATTCAAGAAGGCGATTTTTAACGGAAGCACTGTGAATATAGGCGGTAGTGGAAATGTATATGACACGTTACTTATTACTAATCCGGGATCCAACATTTTACTTTCAGACTCCATATTTGTGAACGACTCTATGGATATTGCTTCATCGGCATCTTTCCCTACAACCCTTCACGGAAATAACGGGGTAATTGTTTATAACCATTTATTTTGTGGCGATTTCTTTTATTTGTATTCTATGAATGGAATAGGCGGTCCATTCTTCGCCGGTGATCATAGCGTAGACATGGGAGGAAATACCGGTTGGATATTCGCATCCTGCTCGCCTGTATTCAGCAATGTCTGGCCAGGAGATGCAAACTATGATTTAGTTGTTGATAATATTGACTTATTATACATGGGAGTTGCATTCGGAGATACAGGATATGTAAGACCGTCTGCCTCCATGAATTTCACGGCTCAGCCCTGCCAGGACTGGTTTTTTCAGTTCATAAACGGAACAAATATTAAGAAGGCAGATTCTGATGGAAACGGTACGATAGATTTTCCGGATACGACTGCAGTATCTATGAATTACGGACTCACACATCCGTTCCGTATCGCTGCGCACAACACTTTGAATACTATTGGAACAGATCTGATGCTTCAACTGCCGGGCGGACAGTTAGTACCCGGCAGCCAGGTGAGTGTTCCGATTATTTTTGGAACAATGTCAAATGTCGCGAATGATGTTCACGGATTGGCTTTCACCATTAATTACGATCCGTCGAAAATTCAAAGCGGCTCGCTGAGTGTAGATTTTACTTCATCCTGGATAGAGAATACCAACAATCACCTGAGCATTGTAAAAGATTTTCCATCTGCCGGAAAATGTGATGTTGCTTTCACCCGAGTTGATCACATAGATGTTACAGGGCAAGGCATTATTGGCTACCTGAATTTTACTGTAGCAGCAAACTCAATCGGCTACCTGAATTTTTCATTTTCGGAAATACTTGCAATTTCGCATAATGAAAATGTAATTCCCGTAACAGCCGGTGTCGACTCAGCCTTCACATCAGTAAACGATTTATCGGTCACTAATTTCAATATTTATCCTAATCCGTCATCGGGCAACACTATGCTGTATTTCAATAATTCCGCTCATGAGAAAATTGAAATTCAAATTATGAATACACAAGGTGAATTAATTTACAAATCCTTTACCAATGAAAATCAGTTTTTATTTGAAAGAAACGGATTATCAAATGGTATTTATTTCATCAGCATCCGCAACGAAAGCAATGAAATCATAAATCAGGAGATTGTGTTGCAATAAATTTAAAGTGTTATTTACTTGCTTAGAGACCCATAAAATTATTTTACCTTACTCCCCAAATGGAAAAGAAATTCAAATTAAAAAAGGAAGAGATTGTAAAACTTATTCCGGCTATGGGAGGCTGTATGGCAACCGATAAAATAACCGTCGACGGAATGAAAGTCGGATTCATGTACAGGGAAGAACCGGATGATGAAAGAGACAGCGGATGGAGATTTTTATCCGGCACCGAAACGGATGATTACATGGATGATGAAAACAATACGATGATTTATAATGTGAATACGATTGCCAACTATGACAGGGCTATTATCCCCTATTTAAACTCTCCGATTGGAACGGAACTGGAAAGAGTTGAAGGCAGTGATGACTTTCGGGATTATAGTGAGTGAGATTAAATGTTTGATTTCAACAAGTGATTTCAGAGCCGCAATATTTATGAAAATTGAAAAGGGATTTCAACCCTTAAACTCAAAGCAGGAAAAACCCGATCAATATCCGTAAAAATGGAATATTGGAATTCTGGAATATTGGAATAACGGAATATTGAAATACCGGAACACCGGAATTACTTCTCCGTCTCCAGTTTCTTAGCTTCTTCAGCTGGCTTTGCAGGTGTTTCTTTCGAAGCATTACGCACTTCATTCTCGATACCGCTCATTGCGTCTTTAAACTCACGCATTCCTTTACCGAGACCTTTCGCTAACTCAGGAATTCTTTTCGAACCAAAAAACAAGAGTACTACGAGAAGGATTACGAATATTTCTCCTCCACCTAGGTTGAGGAAAAGAAGGGTTGATGACATTTTTATTGGATTTGTTGTAAAGGTAAAGCATTTTTTAAATACAAATTACAAATTACAAATTACGGGGTCAGCAGTCAGAGGATATTTCATCTCATAATCATTTTTAGAATTGAAAGTGACAATTAACTTACCAATGGCTTTTTCACAAAAAAACCGCGATGAAACTATCATCGCGGCCGTAATTCGTAACTCGTAATTCGTATTTATTCTACTTCTTTCTTCGCAAAATCAACCACAATCGGCGTTGCTATGCAAATTGATGAGTAAGTTCCGATCACGATTCCAACGAGGAGTGCGAATGAGAATCCGCGGATAACCTCTCCACCAAAGATGAAGATCGCAAGGAGTACAAAGAAGATCGTAAGTGATGTATTGATAGTACGGCTCAGCGTAGCATTTAACGCATCGTTAATTACCTTTCTCTGATCCTTCGCATGATGATGTATACCGACAAACTCCCTGATCCTGTCGAATACCACGACAGTATCTGTCATTGAGTATCCCATTACCGTCAGAATCGCCGCTATGAAGTGCTGATCAATTTCAAGCGAGAACGGAAGTACACCATTGAAGATCGCAAACACCGCCAATACAACCAATGCATCGTGCAATAGTGCGACAACAGCACCCAATCCGAACTGCCAGCGGCGGAAACGGATAAAGATGTAAATGAACATCAACGCGCAGGAAATCAAGATCGCCCAAACGGAAGATGACTTGATGTCATCGGCAATTGTCGGACCGACCTTCTGAGAAGACTGGACCACATAATTGCCACCAATCGTCTTCAGACCTTCATTGAGTTTGAATGCAACGACTGAATCGGTATTCGGATTCGCATCGTCTATTAAGTATGCCGTTGTAATCTTTACCTGGTTTGAAGAACCGAATGTTTTTACAACCGGAGCTTCTTCAAGCGGCGTTTTAAGCGCATGTACGATAGATTCTGTCTCAACCGGCTTTTCGAATCTTACAACATAAGAGCGGCCTCCTTCGAAGTCAACTCCGAAGTTCAGACCTTTCATAGCGAATGCAACAATTCCAAGTGCAATGATAGTTCCGGAAATCGCATAGTAAAGTTTTCTCTTACCAACGAAATCAATGTGGATATTCTTGAAGAGTCCGCGTGTAGATTTATTCCAGAATTTAATATCCATATTCTTCTCAAGCATCCATTCGAATATCATTCGTGTAATGAAAATCGCACAGAACAAAGAGGTAAGGATACCTATAATAAGCGTTGTCGCAAATCCCTGGATTGGGCCGCTTCCAAACACGTAAAGGATGATACCGAGAATTAATGTAGTAACGTTAGAGTCAATGATGGATGAAAATGCATGCTTGAAACCATCACTGATTGCAAGACGAGTTCCTTTACCCAGAGCGAGCTCTTCACGAACACGCTCGAAGATCAGGATGTTCGCGTCAACCGACATACCAATGGTTAATACGATACCCGCGATTCCCGGTAATGTTAGAACGGCACCGAGTGAAGCAAGTATACCCATTACAAAGAATACGTTTGCAAAGAGTGCTACGTCAGCAACAAGTCCGGCATTGTTATAATAACTTACCATGAACACAAGAACGAGAATCAATGCGATCACGAAAGACATAAGTCCGGAGCTGATCGCTTCCTGACCTAATGTCGGTCCGACAACTGTATCTTCCACAATTCTTGCAGGTGCAGGGAGTTTACCAACCTTTAGAATGTTGGCCATATCTTCCGCTTCTTCCAGTGTAAATTGTCCGGTTATGCTTGAATTACCGCCAGAAATTTCCTGGATTACATTCGGATAGGAATACACATAATTATCAAGAACAATTGCGATTGACTTGTTTACATTGTCTTTTGTAAGACGCTTCCATACTCGTGCGCCTTCAGCATTCATTGACATACCGATCTCCCAGTTGTCGGAGAACTGGCTCTTTTGTTTACGGGCGTCAACGATAGCGGCACCATCGAGCGGAGCAACTGCATCACGGCTCGGAGTGCGGATAGCGATAAGTTGAATAACTTTTCCTTCCTTATCAACAGGCTTTACTGACCAGTAAGCTCTGAATTCACGAGGGAATTTAGAACGAATCTGTTCCATGGCAAAAATCTGATTGATTCGTGCTGAGTCTTTAACCAGAGCGGAACCGATAACCGGTCCTTTTCTGAGCTCCTGCTGATTCTTATCGTTAGTCTGAACCGACGGACTTAATATCGCGAAAAGCGGATTGTCTTTTGCATATTCCTCAAAGCTCTTCTGAGCGGCTGCGTTTGTCGTGTCCGACTTACCTGTATCTCCTGCAGCTTTTGGTTTACCGAGCTGACTCATTAATGAATTATCGGTGCTGTCTTTCGCAGTGCTGTCAGCAGCTGTGTTGCTAGCCTGCTTAAGTGTGTCCGTTCCGGTTGCAAGTGTATCAAGCCCGGTTCCTGCAATACCTCCGGTATCAGGAGCGCCCATTGCTTTAAGTGCTTTGTTAACTTCTTCAAGCATTGGGAATACATCAACGTTATCGTATGTTTCCCAGAATTCAAGCTTCGCAGTTCCCTGTAAAAGTTTACGAACACGATCCGGTTCTTTGATACCCGGAAGTTCAACTAAAATTCTTCCGTTGGTTAACTTCTGAACGTTTGGCTGAGTAACACCGAATTTATCGATACGTGTTTTTAAGATCTGGTATGTACGATCGAATGCCGCTTCAGATTCCTGCTGAATTACTTTTTTAACTTCTTCGTTTGAGGAATTAAGATTTATACGGTCCTGTAATTCTTTCGTAGCAAAAATCGCGGCGAGTTTTGCATTAGGATCCAGTTTCTGAAATTCGTCAACGAATAATGAAACGAAATCTTTCTGACTTCTGGATTGAGCAGCTACCGCATTCTCAAGTGCTTTATTAAAAGTACCGTCTTTGCTGTTATTAGCCATTGAACGAATAAGGTCTACAAGCGAAACCTCCATAGTAACGTTCATACCTCCCTTTAAGTCAAGACCAAGATTGATTTCATTCTCTTTGCACTTCTTATAAGTAAATCCAAAAACCGGAAAAACTTCCTGAGTACTCATTGAATCGAGATATGCTTTCTCCTTAGCCTGGTCGCCATTAGCATATTCCCTGGCATTGCTCTCAACGTTACGGGTTACAAACGTGAAACTAAGCTGGTAAATACATACCAGTGTCAGCAGAATGGCAAATAACTTTATCGCGCCTTTACTTTGCATGGATAAATGTGAATTTTAGATAAAAATGAATTTTTTTAGAGCGTGCAAAGATAGAATATCAAAGGTTAAAAGCAAGTCCTGCAGACTTAGTCTTGAGTCTTGTGTCTTGAGTCTTGAAATTTTTGTACAAAGTACTAAGTATTAAGACCTAAGTACAAAGTACCTTATTCAGGAACCTACGATTTTTGAGCTCAGATAAATTGACGTGGAAAGCTGTTTTCGTGATTATTTGGACTATTCTAAAATTGTACGGAATGCCTTGTACTTGAAAAAGGTATAAAGGTTGTGAGAAAAGTACCGGGTTTGAAGTCCGGGTCCGAAACTGAGTAACGAGTCTGTAGTCTGAGTCCGGGTCCGATTTTGTTTCCTGACCCTGACCACGGACTCAATACTCTATTTCATAATATGTTCAGTAAAATAGCTTCCTATTCCTGTCTGGTTCAGAATGAAAAATAAAACTGCCGAACAAAAAATTAATTCAACTACAAGAAATGAAGCCCTGA
>CAZAON010000331.1:0-6168 GCA_964486655.1 uncultured Flavobacteriales bacterium | reverse complement strand
ACATCCATACTGATTGGATGCGGTAACGGAATAGTTTCCTGCCATAGCGACTGTGATGCTGCCGCCGAGTTGATTTGTACTCCATGTATAAACTACAGGAGGAACCGGTGCAGGAGAAGCAGTGAGAACAACGAGCTGACCTTCGCATAAAACTCCGCCCGGATTAGAGGTAATAAATGGAGCGACAGGCGAAGGATTTACAACTACATTAATTGCATCTGAATTTGTACAACCGTACGAGTTGGTCACCACAACAGAATAGACACCTGCATCGGTGAGTTGCATATTTGTTTTTACGAAAGGATTTGTATTTCCTGTCGCAGCCGGACCCGTCCATGCATATGTACCACCGCCAACATTAGTAGTCTGTAAAATAAGTGTTTCGCCTTCGCATACAACTGTATCGCCTGTGATGTTAGCTGCAGGAATTGGATTAACAGTTATGGTCTTTGGCGGAATGGCAGGGTACAGACAGCCACTGGCGGTTTGAACGATGACAGAATAGGTTCCGCTTGTTGTTACGGTAAGTGTTGGCTGCGTGTTTGCAGGAGAGGATAAAGGCGGAGCAGGAGATTTTGACCAGAGATATGTTGCACCGGTTGGTGAAACGGAAAGAACGACTGAATCACCCTGACAGAATGTGAGAGGTCCCGAAGCATTCATCACCGGACTTGACGGAACAGGATCCACATTTATCTGAATCGTAGCTGTTGATGAACATCCGTTTGATCCGGTAACGGTAACCTGATAAGTAAATAATCCGGTTCCCGGAGGAATAACATTCAGATTAGGTAAATTTCCGACCACACCACCGAAAGGAATTAACTGTGTCCATGATATAGTTCCTGATACAGTTGTTTTCAAATCAAGCGCCTCTCCCTGGCAATATTGAGTCTTGCCACTTATTGTTGCAACAGGAGATTGCTTGACGGTTACAAAAACTGGTCCGGCCGTGTACGGACAACCATTCGGAGCAATACCGGTTACTTTGTAATAACCGCTGGTCTTTACATAAACCGGATTTGCAGTCGGGCTTGGCGTTGGAGAAATAACCGACCATGTATACGGACTGCAACAGGAAGCAGTTAAGGAAACCGAATCGCAGGCAGTTGAACCTACTGTTAAAGATCCTGTACCTGCAGGCGTTACGGTTAATAATTGTACATCGGTGTCGGTACAACCATATATATCCGTTACCGTGAGTGAAGCGTTAATGTTTCCGGAATTTGTATAGTACAAACTGCAAACGGCTAATGTCGAAGTTGCGCCATCTCCATTGTTGAATAAGCGGGAAGCTTCATTGGCAAAAGGAGTGGAAAGATCTGTAAATACGGCGCTGGTTCCCTGGCAAATTGGTGCGGTAACACTAAATGCAGCATTGATTGGAACGGGTACGACAAGTACATGCGAAGTCGTGCATGTTGCCATTGTAACAGGATCAAAAATATACAATGAAATATTATGTGTTCCGGCAGATAGTAAAACAGGAGCAGGGAATGGTCCGGTTGCAACAACAGTTGCGAATGTATTATCGTACCATGTCCAGTTATAGCTGTTCGGATTATTGAGATACAACGAAGTATTGTTGAAATTCGTCATCATCTGATTGGCTCCGTTACACTGGAATGAGAATTCAAATCTTGCGTCGAATGGAATCGTCATCGTTTTAGTCTTGCCGACAATTTTACTGCATGGCATTCCCAGCGCATCGATTCCGGTAGCAGTTCCCCAAACGGTAACATTAAATACACCCGGATAAGGGAATGTATGAGTAACCGGTGATGTAGGATTAGGATCAGATGACCCGTCACCGAATGACCAGCCTGTATGTAAAGCATTACCTGTTTTTGTATAAGTCTGACTTAAGCATACAGGAGGAGTGCTGGTGAAATTTATGGTATCGGTTATCGTACAAGGATTAGGAACTACATCACAAAATCCGCTATCGATTGTAATAGAATTAGATTGTTGAGTGCATCCAAATGCATTTGTCACTACACAGGAATATGTTGTCAGACTATTAATTGTATTTGTAATGCTTGGAGTGTTCCCTGACGGAGTCCATAAAAATGTATATCCTGCTGCAACGACTGCAGAGAGGGTAACTGTCGCAGGGAAAGTACAAACACCGCCCGGTCCGGAAATTAGTGCAATCGGAAGCGGATTAATTGTTACCGATGTTTGGGTATTTGCAGTACAACCATTCGCATCAATAATATTTAAAGTAACATTATAATTTCCGGCAACACCGTAAGTTACAACCGGATTTTGAATGGCAGAGCTTGAAGGGCTGCCGCCTGCGAATGCCCAGGAATATGTTGTACCGCCCGATCCGCTGAAGTTAAGTGCTGCTCCTACACATGCCGGTGATGAAACGGAAATGCCGGCGACAGGAAGCGCATTGACCGTGACTACATATTTAATGGTTGTATCGATGCATGGTGATTGTACTCTGACTTTGACTGTGTCTGTTCCGGCAGTTGTCCATTGAACGGTAAGTGAATTGAGAGAACTTGAAATGACATTGCCAAGAACAGGAGGAGAGATAGACCAGGTGTAATTTGCTCCCTGCAAAAGAGTCTGCGGGAATGTATACGTAGCAAATGAATTCCGGCAAATTGATGATGGTCCGGATATGACAGGAATATCAGGAATGGCCTGAACATTTAATGTAGTTTTTCCGGTATCACTGCATCCCTGAGGATTTGTAACAACAAGTTGAATGTTATAATTGCCGGGTGTATTATAAACATGCGACGGGTTTTGCAGATTTGAAGGACTTGGTTCGCCGAAGGTCCAGTTCCATGCACCCGGACTTGTTGTTGTAAAGTTCACGGTATTGCCAGCGCATGGATTTGCCGGAAGGTAACTGATATTCGGAACTGCCGGTATACTGTAAAGTGTTATAGGAAACATTACGGAGTCACTATAGCATCTGTTGATTTTTAGTTTTACGAAAATCGGTGTACTTGCATTGCTGATCCAGTTAATGGTTATTGAATTACCTCCGTTCGCGGAAACAATATTACCTGCTGTTGCCGGTACAACAGACCATGTATAGGTACCATTGCTGATGAGCGGAGGAGGGAATGAATAAGTTATTGTGCTTTTCACACAGGCAACCGGAGCACTTGGAGTAATAACAGGTAGCGGGAAATTTGGCCAGGTGACAACATTGTATACGGGTGATGAAACTGAAACGCAGAACGGACTTGTAGATAAAGTCTGCACGACAGAAACAGATCCACCCGGAGCACTCCATTGGATGGCAACGGAACTACCATTTGCCGGTCCGATAATAACACCATTCGTAACAGTCCAGGTATAGGTCACTCCACCCATGTTCGGAGTTATAGTATAGAAATAAGAAACGCCTGCGCAAACAGTATCAGGTCCTGAAATATTTCCCGGTGGTAACATGCCAACAACTTCAACACTTACAATTGCAGAATCATTACAATAAACACCCGGAGGAGCATAAGCTGTCAACTGATAAATTCCCGGAGTCGTCCACACGTAAGAATTTAAAGTCGGAGTTGTAAATGTTAGAACGCTCAGAGAAGGTGTAACTAATTTCCATGTCGTTCCGGGAAGTGCCGTATTATTTGTCAGGTTCATTCCGTTGAATGGTGATGGAGCAACGGAATTTTGACAAACTTTAGCGGGGCCCGAAATTCCGAATATCGGTTTGACATTGATTGTAAGAGTTCCGGTTCCGCCGCATCCGTTATCATGACTGCAACTTTCAGGAAGATTACAGCCGGATCCCGTGAGAACGTTATTGTAATTTACCTGAATTGTGAGCGGACCAAAGAAAGTTGGATTCAGTTGAATTGTTATGCAACATGTTCCCTGTCCGGTCACGGTTCCCGCATTTGCCGGTAGAATTTCCCATGAATGTGTATTACCCGGAATACACTGTATGCAATAAGTTACTGTAGCACCTGCACAAACAACAGTGTCACCTATGACAGGTAACGTAGCCGGTACTATTTCAACTGTTTGCACAGTGGCAATTGCGCAGGTAGATGGGGGTGTGCAATTCGCTACACTTAATGAAATCGTTCCCGATGGTCCGGCGCCCCAGATTACAGTTGCGGAATCACTTGACGTGGCTGGAGGAGCAGGGTAGAAGGTACCTCCTGACACACTCCAGTTATAGGATGAGCAATTTGCATGAGTATAATAAGTAACGGTGTCGCCCGGACAAACAACAGAGATGCAATAAATATCCGGTCCGCTTGCAGAGTCAACAACGACCATAAATGCAGTATCGTGAGGGAATCCGCAATCATCATAGACAGTTAGAGTATCATAATATGTTCCCGGAGGATAATGTGAGGCTGGTTCTGTGTGAGTAGCATTACTTGAATAATAACCGTTTCCGAAATTCCAGAGTAATCCGGTAATACCTGTAGAAGTGGAAGTAAATGTGATGGGTGTTCCGTTACAGATATTAATTACACCTCCTATAATCGGTGGAGAGGTAAAAAATGAAAGGGTGTAAGCGGAAGGCGGATTCCGGATGACATTTTGTGAACATGAATCAATATGTCCGTTCAGATCTCTGACATACCATTTGACTATTGTAGTTCCGACAGGATATACGAGTGGAGCATTATTCCAGATTGAATCATAAAAGCAAGGAGTACTTCCGCCTTGTCCGGTTCCTCCGCCAATACTACCTGAAGTATCTGAATAGGAAGGGAGATTCAGATGAATTGAACTGTCTGCAATGCCAAAGCAGAAAGATGTGTCTCTGCAATTTAATGTACAACAGCTGCCGCCGATGGTTACCGTGTGGATTATTGGTTGTCCGAATGTATTGTTATCACGAACTTCGAAAACATATGTTCCGGGGCATAGACCTGTGGCGCACGGACTACTGCCAGTATAATTCGGGCCATACACATTATAGGTGTAAGGCGGAATTCCGCCTGTAACTGTAACACCTGCCGAACAATTGCAGGGGTTTGCAGGTTCACAACATCTCGTCGTGCAATTTTGATCGGTTACGACTGTAAGCGGACCCTGAGCTATACCCAAATCAGCAAGCAGGGTAAGAAATATTAAAAGAACGAATGAAAAATTGCATTGTCGATTTTCCTGCTTATGGTCTGAAGGTAATTTTTGTGATTTCGAATTTACTTTGTGTAGTAAAGAGAAGTTCATGTTGTGTGGTTTAAGTCTTGTAAATTTATTAGCCGTAGTTGTTTTACTTAGTGGTATATTAGAATCATATGACTGAATAAAACTCAAGTCAGCGGATGATTCTCGCTCAGAAACAAAGAACTTACCGGATACAATTCTCCGATATCAAATGAAAAAAACTAAGCCTTAGTTTATCTGCTCGATTTAATTGAAAAAATATTTTGCAGATAATTTATTTAGCCTGATGGTAATTTTGTTACCTGCCAAATTCATCAGCAGGAAATTGTTAAGAACTCCAACGTATTCAAATATAGTAAAATACCTTAGTCCCTGAAGTTTAGTTTATAAATTTTTGAGTTTTATGTTCCGGCAGGTACGGTGGTCAGTATTTATTCCCTGATCCGCTGACTTATATTTAGAACTAATTCTTAATCTTGCATTCTTTAATATCCCTTCGGGTTAAAATTTATGCTTTTAAAGGCCAATAAAGGCGAATTTTCGCTTAAGTTCTTTTTTGTGCTGCTGCTGATTGCTGATGTGGTTTATACTTATCTGCAAAATCATTTTTCAATGTTTTTGGATGGTGATATGAGCTCACTTATTATGCCTTCGGATGCTTATAAAAAAGTTTTGACGGACCCATTCGGCTTCAATGTATTGTTTCATCAGGAACAGTATGCGGCGACTAACCGGTTTTTTATCCATTTTATCATGCAGGGATATTTTAAAAGCGTCCCCTTTTTCTTTCAGCATTTTTTTAATCCCATAGACAGTGTATTTGTATCAGTCGCAGTTGCGCAGGTCATTTTTCAGGTATCTCTTATTATTCTCATCTCAATTTTTATAAGTGGTTCTACTTCTCTATGGAATAAAGATTTTCTGATTTCAGCTTTAATAATTACTCCGTTTTTTCAAAGAACAGGCTTTTATGAGCAGATGGCGCTGACGGATAATTCCATTACGTACTCATTTTTTTATTCCCTGCCATTGATATTAATGTTGCTATATTTTCTTCCC
>CAZAON010000330.1:0-4235 GCA_964486655.1 uncultured Flavobacteriales bacterium | reverse complement strand
CAATAAATAAATATTTAATTATCTTAGACAAAATGTTGGGTTAGAAGTTTGACCGGAAGAAATTTTAAAATAGTTATTATCATGCGGACACTCATACTCCTTTTATTAATTACCTGTTTCAACTCTATTTTTTTAAATGCGCAGTCTCAGGATTGGTTATACCTGGCACGAACTCATTACATCACGAGTATGGCACAGGATGGAAATGATCTTTGGATTGGTCATTTATCGGGACTCATTAAAATGGATATGACTACAGGGGCGAAAACGTATTATAATAAATCAAATAGTCCCTTACCTGAAAATTATATCAAGTCAATTGCTGTCGACCATAACGGTATAAAATGGATCGGCACATGGGGATCCGGAATTGTAAGTTTCGATGGAGCAAACTGGACAGTGTATGATTCATCTGCTACGCATATTCCCAATCCGAATTACATTAACAGTATTGCAATCGACAACAATAACAATGTTTTGTTTAGCGCATCTGCACCGGGGATATTAAAATTCGACGGAACTGTCTTTTCAAGTATTACAAATCAGAACTCGGGTCTTCCTGATGATGGCGTTTTAACTATATATACTGAAGGGAATAATATCTGGGCAAATACTGTAAGTGGTTTGGCCATGTTTGATGGAACGGGTTGGAATCTTGTATCACAGATTTTTAGTTTACAGATTGAAAAGGACGATATCGGAAACATTTGGTTGCTTAAACATAACGGACTCGAAAAATATGACGGTGTTAATTTTTCGTTATATGATAATACGAATACGAATATCCAGAATACACAGAATATTGCAATGACGATTGATTCAAACAATGTTATCTGGACCGGATGCGAACCATACAATGCCATACTCGGGGGTATTCAGTCATTCGATGGAAGTAACTGGACGAAATATGATACAGCCAATTCTCCCATATCCGATATACGAATTTCTTCCATACTATCTGACAATACGAATAATCTTTGGATAGGAGGATTTTACGGTATGATTGATAAAAAGATTGGAACGACCTGGCAAAGTATTGACCCGTCTGAGGCAAAGTTGGCGAATAACGATATCAGGCAAATTGCCTTTGATGCAAATGGAAATCCATTCATTGGTACTATGGAATCCAGATTAAATATTCAGAAAGCTTTGGTTCAATATGACGGGTATATATGGACCGGCATTGATAATTATAATGACCAATCGTGGGCCTTCACGACAGATAAATCAGGGAATCTTTTTATTAAAAATCGATTAGAGCTTAAAAAATTTGATGGTACAAACTGGAGTTTAATTCCGAATCCTCCAAACATGTCGGCCCCGGTTGCCAATCTCAATCTGAACGAGATAGTCGTTGATACGAACGGAGGAATCTGGATGGATTTTCTGGATTACATTTTACCAATTTGGGATTCGTCTGCCATGCAATGGGTGCCCGTCCCGCATGAAGGGTTGGCACACTTTGATGGTACTAACTGGACAACCTATAATAATTTGAACTCACAGTTACCTGATGCTTCCATCAGAGATATTAAAATAGACAGACAAAATAATGTTTGGATTCTGACTGATGGCCTCGTAAAATTTGACGGAACAAACTGGTTTCACTACACGCCAACAAACTCCACTTTGCCATCGTATTCATATAATTCCATCGCAATAGATAGTTTAAATAATGTATGGCTGAACGACGGGCATTTCGGATTCGTTAAATTCGACGGTACCAACAGCACACATTTCACACATCCTGCCTTGAGTTTTGCTTTGGAAGGGTATGAAATTGCTGTCGATCTTGATGGAAGTATTTGGGGAGTATACGGACCTCGCGCCGTGCATTTTGATGGAACAAACTGGACAACCTACGATTGGCTGAACGCTCCGTTTCCCGGGACGTATGGCCTAACTTCTATTTCAATTGATAAGTACGGCAACAAGTGGATAGGCACTGACAACGGAATATTAGTGTACCGGCAAGGTGGTGTAATAACTTCTACTTCCGGTGCATCAGAAAAAGAAAGTTTGGTTACAATTCATCCAAATCCATTTCACACCTCTGCGACGATCAAAATAAATTCTCCGGTCAAAGAAAGTGAATTCACTTTATATGATATACAAGGAAAAATAATTCGCAAAGAAATAATCACTCAACAGATTACTACTATCAAACGTAATTCACTTTCAGACGGAATTTATTTTTACAAATTATCTGCAAAGTCAGGTGAAATTTCCACCGGGAAAATTGTAATTCAGTAATCCTGATCGGTGAATTCTATGCGAAAGTCAAGTGCGTAGGGGTATTCCGCCGAGCGGGAGCATATGCTTATTTGGCAAGTTAGTTTTGCTGTCGTTGAATCAGTTTTAGAATATTGAAACATGGTGAGCTTTGCCTGCCTCTTTGGGGATTTGTGGATGCCTGCCTGTCGGATGCCATGGCAGGCAGGAATATCACACAGCTTGGTTGCTGAGCCGAAGTGCAAAAAAACAACGGATGAATATCCGTCGGAGCGCGAAACATCTACTAATTTGTTGAGCAACTATTATAAGGGGAACATTTAATGTATAAATCCGTCGTAGTGGGTAGTGGGGCCACCCTCTGTTAAGTTAAAATTCTTAAGCTCAATGAAAATGAATTATAATATTCTACATTTACTATTTTTTAAAATAAATAGCCTTGTTTATTGTAGTTATAATATATCATACACACAATTATTAAATTATGAAAAAAACAAGTAGACGCCCAAAAGTGTTTATATCCTACTCACATGATTCCCCTGAACATAAATCTTGGGTGAAAAATTTAGGTGAAAAATTGATTTCCTCTGGTGTTCATGTAATAATGGATGCATTTGACGTTGGGCCAGGTACTAATTTGATAAATTTCATGGAAATGGGATTGTCTAAGTCTAAAAAAGTAATTTGCATTTGTTCAAAATCATATGTTGAAAAGGCAAATAAAGGTGAAGGAAATGTTGGGTTAGAAAAACAAATAATAAGTTCTATTTATATAAATAATATTAATAAATCTTATGTAATTCCAATAATTAGGAATAATATTACTAATAAAAGAGTTCCTACTTTTTTGCAAGGTATTTATTATATAAATTTTAATGATTCATCAACTTTTGATGAACAATTTGATGAACTATTGGGTAATTTATTAGGTAATAATTTTATATCGAAAAAAGCAATAAATAAATTTGACCAAATAAAATATATCGAAAATAATACTGAAATCAAAAATTTAAAATTAAGATATTCTGAGTCTTTATTTAAATCTTTACTTCAAAATTATTATGATAAAATAGAACTGAAATATAATTATATAAGAGTATTAGGAATGGCTAAACCTATTCCTCTTAGAGAAATATATGTAAGGGTTAATATATTGGATAAAATTCAATCACGTCAACTTATTACCTTAGAATATTTAGAAGAACAATTCGAGAAAGATAAGAAAAATTTTGGTATTAAATCAAGCACTATTGACGGCATTAATCTTATCAATAAACCTTTTTATCAAATAAATAAGATTGCAATAAACAATTTAGATAATCTAGGTGTCCCAATTGATCTATTAAAACTAATTGATGAACAATTAACTAAAGGTCATGAAAAGCAATTTCAAACTTCGGAGAGTTTAATAACTTATTTAGAAACAATCATTGGTAAAAATGAAGTACAAAAGTTTGAAAATCTCTGGTTAAAATACTTTAAAATATCGCAAAAATATATTATTTTAGGAAAACCAGGTTCTGGAAAAACTACCTTTCTAAAATATATCTTATTAAGTGCATTAGACAATAAACTAGCATATAATTATATACCTATTTTTATTAGTTTAAATGATTTTTCCAATGACAATTTGGATCTTGTATCTTTTATTTCAAATCTATTTAATAATTTAAATCTGGGCGACTCCATTGATTTTGCGAAATACTTATTAACTGAAGGGAATTGCATAATACTATTTGATGGACTGGACGAAGTAAGTCAAAAAGATC
The DNA here is from genome assembly GCA_964486655.1 of uncultured Flavobacteriales bacterium. Lineage (GTDB taxonomy): Bacteria > Bacteroidota > Bacteroidia > AKYH767-A > 2013-40CM-41-45 > JADKIH01. The sequence goes on along the minus strand of CAZAON010000330.1, from coordinate 234 downwards.
AAGAACGAGTGATTAGTGAGATAAAGAAATTCACAGATAAATATTCTGAAAATTCATTTCTTATTAGCTGTAGATTAGCTGCATATAACTATATTTTTGACGATTTTGTGGACACGGAAATTTCCGATTTTAATGATGATCAGATTAAAGAATTTATTAATAGATGGTTTAGAGATAACCCAGAAAGAGGATCCAGGTGTATTGAAGAAATATTTATAAATCCATTAACATCTG
>CAZAON010000329.1:0-3216 GCA_964486655.1 uncultured Flavobacteriales bacterium | reverse complement strand
TGAAAACTGAATAATGAATAGGCCACTCAAAAGCAGGAGTCTTTAACGGCCGAACCGCTAACAAAATGCATAATCAATGGCGGGGTTCAGTGTAAATTTGTAGTTTAGTTTTTCAAATTACGTTTGGTGTCGTGGGACAGTGAAGCGCTTCGAAGACCCGCCACTGCTTATGCACAAACGTTGGCGGTAATTTTACTGGGACATTTGATTTTATCGATTATATAATTTAATGACAAGTATAAAGACTCCGATTTTAATTTTTAAAGCCGGACACAAGCAAATTTATTCGTATGACTTTGCATTTATGGCGGACAAGTCATTAGTTTCTTTTTACAATAAAACAATTGTTATTGATTCTGATGGTAAGGTATTCAATATAGAGTCAGCTGAAAGGAAAGGAAAAATAAAAATATGGCAGAGTTTGAAATCATTATCCTTAATGGTTGAAGTAGAACCAAAAATTAGTTCAATAGAAAGTATTTCACTTGACCAGTTGAAAGATAAGGTTTTTGAACACGTCTCTAGACATCCAAAACATTGGACTTCATTAGACACGTTGGACGGAATAAAAGAGAAGATTTATAGTTCTAGAAGCCATGCGGACTTAATTAGAATTTTTAGGTGACAATAGACTATGAGAGGAGACCTAGAGTAAGTAAAACTACCGCCAACAAAATGCATGTGCCATTGCGGGGTGTAGTGTAAATTCGTAGTTTAGTTTTCAAACAACGTTCGGTCACGTGGGACAGTTTCGGAGTAGTCGGGCAAATCAGTCGTGCCTCCTTCATTTGCCCTCCTATGCCCGCAACGTCACATGCACAAGCGTTGGCGGCAAGCATTAGTGTATATAGACTTTTGTAAACTATGAAGTATATTAAATTAAAACACATTTTCTACTGGACTATTTTTTCCTTCTTCGTGGACATATACTTCATGATTCAGGCCGGACAGGTCGAAAGTGTTTTAGTTCAATCATTTATGATTATCGAGATAGTTACAATTTGGCTTGCTTATAAAATGACAATGGGACAAAGATGGGCACTGTTGACGATGACAGTTTACTACGGAATTAGATCATTTAACTTGTACCTTGACACAGTATCATTTAACACAACGTCTGGACTTAATTTACAGCTTCAAATCATAAACTTTGTAGGTATTAACGTTCCGACAATCATATTCTTTTTTGTACTGATTAGAGAATCAAGAAAGAAGCCCGAGATGCCAGCCGCCAACAAAATGCTTCTGCAATAGCGCGGTGAGGTGTAAGCTATAAGTGTTATCTTCGTTCCACGTTCGGTGTCGGGGACAGGACGCGGCTTCCAAAGCGCGCTACTGCAGAAGCACAAACGTTATAAGCCATTATAAAAAGACATCACAGCAATGAGCAGAATACTAATATTTTTGATTTTCATTACTCCGACAGTTTTGTTAGGACAGGGAAAAGCAATTCCAATAAATGTTTCTTTATTTAATGAATCAACAGCTATTCCGTTTACAAGGTTTGTAACAACACCAATTCACCCCGGACTTCAAGTGGGAACTGAATTTAGTTATAAGGTTAAAGAACATTCCCGACTTTTTCAGACTGCAAACATTAGTTATTTCTACCACAACTATTTGGCCCAAGGCATTGGACTTAATACGGAATTGGGATATGAATACCGACTAAAATTTGGACTTGCATTTTTGGGACTTTTGGGAGTGGGATATATGCACACATATGCAACTGCCGAAGAATTTACATTTACAAATGGACAATATGTTAAGAAAGCAGATAAAGGTAACGCAAGATTATATCCTTCATTTTCCCTAGATATTGGCTACTATCTTCAAAAGGCAAATAAAAACAGTCCTAAAATATTCATTCGATATCAGTCTTGGGCAGAGTATCCCTATTCACCTGACTTTATTCCTGTAATGACTCATATCAACTTACACGTTGGTGCTAAATTTTTCATCAATACAAAGACTAAGAAAAATGAATAAAACATTATACTTCATCCTTGCTTTATTTATGCTAAACTCTTGTCATAAAGGCGAAGATATTAATCCAACATTTTATAACTGCAATTTCAATTTTGCAGACACCAGTTCTACAAATCCAAACAGAAATAAATACCAAACATCAATAAATGATATGACTTCCAGCGGTGTTGTTGGGATTACAATGTCGGTCTATCATACTCAAACAGGAATGTGGGTGGGTGCAAGCGGGAAAGCAGACTTGCATAATAATGTAGATATGCAGTCTTGTAATATCAGCAGAGTTGGTTCGACAGTAAAAATGTTTACTGCAACTACTGTTTTAAAATTAGCAGAAGAAGGTAAGCTAAATTTGGATGACAAAATATCATCCTATTTACAAGGCGATGTAATTAATAAAATTGAAAATGCTGACAAAGCAACTATCCGACAACTGCTTCAACATTCAAGTGGCATTTATAACTACATCCAAAATTTAAAATTCCAAACGGCTTCCCTCAATGACTTTATTAGAGAATGGAAACCGAACGATTTGTTACAATATGCATACAACCAAAAGGCATACTTTCAACCAGACGAAGATGTGCGGTACTCTAATACAGGTTACATTATGCTCGGAATGTTGATTGAAAAAATTGAGGGCAAACCTTTTTATAGAGTTTTTGAAGAAAAGTTATTTATTCCGCTTGGTTTGACAATGACAAAGTTTGCAGCCGAAGACCATATTCCGTATGGAACTGTAAGAGGATATATTGATATGTATAGTAATTTGCAAGTTATAGAAAGCACCTATTTTAGCGGTTGGGATTATTACACGGCAGACGGTGGATTAATTTCAAATCCATATGATATGAATGTATTTTTCAGAGCATTAATGAGTGGACAAATAATTAACTCAAGCTCATTGAGCCAAATGCTGACTTGGAAAGCACCCAAAGAATTAGACACTGAATTTTTTCCAATTTCCTATGGATTGGGGATTTTCAAAATTGATACAGACAAAGGAGTTGCTTATATGCACAGCGGTGACGCAGTTGGCTATTATGCTAATATGCTCTATTTCCCAGACGACAACACGACAATCATTTACGCTGTAAACAGTAACTATGGAAAAATTGACCAATTCGTTTCAACAAAAGAAGCAATGGAGAAAATAATAAATGAGGCAAAGTAATATAACGGCTTATAACAAAAAGTTTATGCAATGCGGGGGTTCAGTGTAGGTATTAA
>CAZAON010000328.1:0-5028 GCA_964486655.1 uncultured Flavobacteriales bacterium | reverse complement strand
ATCAATATCATTAAACAACGAATATGGTGGAGTGAACTTCAGAGTGAAAGATACCTGTGAACCCGATCTCGGATAAATCGGCGCGTCGATTGAGTTTCTGGAAAGTGTTTCCTGGAAACTAAGATTGTTTGACACTCCATTGCTGAATGAGAATGTTCCTACATAATTCGTTAATGTGTAATACTGATAACTGATTTCATGATAAATCGAAAAATAGTCATCAGGTTTCTTCAGTCGTTTTCCAAGACCTACCGAAATTCCGGTGATGTCTATTTGCTGACGTGCTTCGGCCGAAGATGTTCCGCTTTTCTGAACAGAGTGATAAAGTGAAACACTGAATGAATTTGGTTTCTTACCGCCAAGCCATGGTTCAGTAAACGATGCATTGTAGGACTGGTAGTATTTACCGTTCGTTTGCGCACGTAAACTCAAACGTTGTCCGTCGCCGGAAGGAAGCGGGCGCCATGCACCTTTCTTGAAAAAGTTTCTTGCCGAGAAATTGTTGAATGAAATTCCCAGTGTACCAACAAGCTGGTTTGCTCCATAGCCACCTGAAAGTTCAAGCTGATCGGAAGGCTTTTCTTCGACGGTATATTCAATGTCTACGGTTCCGTCAACCGGATTAGGCACAGGATTTACGCCAAGTTTTTCCTGATCGAAATATCCTAATTGTGCTAATTCTCTCTGAGTACGAATGATCAGTTCGCGGCTGAAAAGTTGCCCCGGTTCTGTTCGGATCTCACGTAATATTACACGGTCATTTGTTTTAACGTTTCCGGAGATCGTAATTTTATTCACCCTGGCCTGTTTCCCTTCATAGATTCTCATTTCAAAATCTATGCTGTCGTTCTCCACATTTATTTCGACAGGAGTAACTGAGAAAAAGAGATAACCGTCGTCCATGTAAAGCGAACTTACATCTTTGCCATTCTGATTCATGAAAAGACGCTGTTCGAGAACAGACTGATCATACACGTCTCCTTTTTTGATTCCTAAAATATTTGACAGCTCCGTTGAAGTGTGCTTGGTATTTCCAACCCAGGAGATATTGCGGAAAAAATACTGGTGACCTTCATCAACTTTAATGTGAATGTTAACGCGGTCCTCACTCTGAAATGTAATGGTGTCGCTGATAATTTTCGCGTCACGATAACCGTCGTCATTATATTTAGCAATGATGCCTTTCTTGTCATCCTGATATTTGTCCTCAAGGTATTTTGATGAAGTGAAGATCTTGTACCATCTTTTCTCCTTCGTTTCTTTCATTGCACTTTTCAGGGAAGCGCTGGAAAAGTTTTTGTTTCCTTCGAAAGTGATATTGCTGACTTTTACTTTTGATTTTTTATTTACGATGATGGTAAGCTTTTCGCGATTTACAAATACGGTGTCTTTTTCACTTTCAATTTTTACATCTGCGTTCAGGTAACCTTTTTCAACGTAAAAGGCGCGAACGGAATTGATCGTACTTTCAATAAGGTTATCGGTGATGACTTTATCTCCAAGTTTTACTTTTTCCCTGATTTTATCTGCTTCCGATTTGCTGACTCCCTTAAAAGAAAAGGTAGACAAACGTGGGCGTTCACTTACATTTATTTCGAGAAATATTAATTTGCCCTGAACTCTTGTTACAAGTATTTTAACATCTGAGAAAAGTCCCTGTTTCCAGAGATTCTGAATTGCATTTGAAATTTTATCACCGGGAATTTCTATTGAATCTCCAACCGCTAATCCTGAAATACTTGTGAGAACAGTTTCATCCAGGAACTTAGTGCCCGAAATAAAAACACCACCAATCTCATACGAACGAGGGTTGCCGTAATCGAAAGTAACGGAATCGTTACTAAGTTGTGTCTGAGCATTTGCTCCGGCACAGAATAAAATGGTAATTATGGCAAGAAGAAGTTTCTTCATTAAATTTTACCTAATTGATCACTGATTAATCCGAATCTGCGCTCTCTGTTTTGATAATCAATTATAGCTGTGTAAAAATCTTCCTTTTCAAATTCGGGCCAGAGTTTGTCGCTGAAGAATAACTCTGTATAAGCTATTTGCCATAAAAGAAAATTACTGATCCTGGCTTCACCACTGGTACGTATCAATAGTTCGGGATCAGGTATTCCGGTAGTAGAGAGATATGAAGAAAATAATTTCTCATCTATTTCTTTTTGAATTTTACCTGCACTCACATCCCTGCTGATGTTTTTCACGGCTCTTAGAATTTCCCAACGAGCGCTGTAGCTGAGTGCAAGTACGAGAGTCATTCTGTTATTTGAAGAAGTGTCTTTTATAGCTTCCTGCAATTCGTTGAAACATTTTTCGGGCAAACTTTCAAGATCGCCGATAGCCTGCAAACGGATGTTATTTTTATTCAACGTACTTTTTTCCGCATTGATTGTATGAACAAGCAATTCCATCAATGCATTTACTTCTTCTCTCGGCCGGTTCCAGTTTTCTGTTGAAAAAGCATAAAGTGTCAGGTACTTAACTCCGAGTTCGGCCGCAGCTTCAGCTGTTTCCCGAACGGCCCGGACGCCATTCTGATGTCCGAAAACTCTCTGTTCACCCTGACGCTGCGCCCAGCGACAATTACCATCAATGATAATTGCAACATTCTATGGCAGTTTTGAGGGGTTTATTTTTTCTTTGAGAGACATCCGGAATTTAAGCCGCGCAAGATAGCAAAAATGAAGAAGGAAAATGGATGAATGAAGAATGAAAGGGGCTAAACCTTAATCTTAAATATTGAATCTTAAAGCCTCAATATCTTCTGGGTTTGAATGGTTTACAAATGTCGCGAAGGGAGCTGGATAATCTCCAGAAAATCGTCACTCCGGCAAACATGTACCAATCCTTATCCGTTGAATTTCCACGCTGTTTCATGTACACGGGAACGGCTGTTGAATCAAAGCGTGAAAAAGAGCGATCGGAAAGTAAAACGGCGTCAGGACCGCTGGTTGACTGTAATTTAGCCATGTCAGGGTAGGTGGTGCTTACATCGTCCAGATAATCGCTATAGGCCCTTCTGGCGCCCACTTCCAGGCCAATTCCGACCCGGCCAATTCCGAATTTTATTCCTCCGCCTATGGGAATGGCGATATTGAGTCTTTTATATCTGTTCACTCCGTTAGAGCCTTGTCCCTCAGTTCCAAGGGGTTGCAGCTCATATTCCTGGCCATTTAAATCGGCCTTCGGGTTAAAGTGAAAAAGTGAAATTCCTGTAAAAAAATAGGGTGTAAACCGGTAATTCAGATTATCTGTTTCGAATGGGAAGAAATTAAACTCAATTTGTGGCGAAATTTCCCAGATTCCTGAATGAAATGAAAGATTTCTGTCTAATTCAAACTCGTTTTTAGCCTTAGAATCATCGCCTGAAATACCTCCGATATTAAATTCGAGCTTCCAGCTCCATCTTCTATCCCAGTTATGGCGATAAAAAAAGCCTAAGGCCGGGCTAACGAAGTCGGTACTGAACATATTTCGTGAAAGTTCGCCCTTATACCTCGAGCCGCCGACCATAAATCCAATTTCATCCCATTGTGCTTTGGCCGGTAAAGCGGAAAAAAGCAAAAAAAACGAAAGAATGTATTTAATACTTGTTTGCATTCGTACGGCAAAACGTTCTTAACGAAATAAAATTCTTTTGGTTAGAACCGTGGTAATCCACGTCCTGATTTCAGCTTATAGTTGACGCTGAAAATCGCAAACATATAAGAATCATTTTCTCTTGGGTCGCCTCTCTGAGCACCTGCCGCTGTTGGATTTGAGGGATCTGATTGGTTAGATCGGTCGCTAAGAACTTTTGCCAAAGGGTCTGCATCAGGATAGCTGTCAAAGTCAAAATAGGTTGTGCTTACGTCATCAATATAATCGGTAAATGTTTTTCTGATTCCAAGTTCAAGTCCGAGACCAAACTGGCGATCGAGGGTGTATTTAAAGCCGATACCGACCGGAATGCAAAACTGCCAGAGTGAATATTTTTCGCGTGAACTGATCAGCCCCTGACCTTCGGTGCCGAGTGGCTGAAGACGGACTTCATTTCCCTGATATTCGGTTTTAGGGTCCATATGGAAAATTCCAACACCGGCGAAGAAGTATGTATAAAGCTCATAACCTCTTAAGCCCTTAACTTTCCTGAGACGGTATCTGTGACCCACTTGTTCCTGCTGGAAAGCAGCCTCAAAATTGATGTTGAATTCGTAAATATCAGAGTAGAAATTCAGGTTTCTGTAATTTCTAAAATACTCTTCGGTTAGTTTGTCATCCCCGGAAACACGGCCGTAGGTCAGGTGAGAATTTAATGCAAAGTACTCTGCCAGTTTATAACGTAAACCGACTGCCAAAGCAAGCCTGGTTTGTGACCATTCGAGATCTTTGAAATAGTGAGTACCCACCTGGTTTGCACCACCAAGTTCACCCAGAAAATTGCTGATTCCTGCGCCGAAACTGAATTCATACCGTTGCCTTTTCCAGCGTTGTGCGTCTGAAATTGCCGGGAGAAGAACAATAAAAGACAGGAGGACAAGTAAAGTCTTCTTCATGTAGTTTTTTGGGGGGAGGGCAAATATAGTAAAATAACTATAGGGCCAAATACGGACTTTTTTTCTTGCCAAGCAATAGTGCTAACCGCATTTTTTGCTTTTTTCATTCTTCTCCTGACAATCTTCATTTGTCATTCCTCATTTGTCAATTTAGGAAGGACGTTAGTTCCTGGTATCCAGCCCCCAATTTAATTTTTTCCTTAAAGTGTTAAGGAAATTCTCATTACTAAGCCTGACAAGATTGATAGTATAATTTTCCTTTCTGACCGCCAGTTGGTAGCCTGAGTCAATTGTTACTGAACGGGAATCCAGAGTTGCCATAAAATGCTGGCTCCTTCCTTCTACTTCAAGTGAAATGACATTTTTGTCGGAAACGACTATTGGCCGCACATTCAGATTATGGGGGGCAATCGGAGTAATTACAAATGTCTCCGACTGGGGCACGATAATAGGTCCGCCGCAACTTAAAGAATAGCCGGTCGAGCCTGTC
>CAZAON010000327.1:0-4663 GCA_964486655.1 uncultured Flavobacteriales bacterium | reverse complement strand
AAATTATTTCTGTCTGGGGCAATACGATTCCTCAGTTTGGTATGTATCCCTATTTTGGTGAAATGGAAAATGCATCAACGATTCTTGAGGTAAGCGGATTATCATGCAGGCCCTGTTCGAAAATCGGATTTGAAAAGTGTCCGAAGGGTCATTTTAAATGCATGCGGGATATTGATGAAAATATTTTTTTATCCGTATAAATTTTCTATTTTATTTAATTGTAGGGACGCATTGCAATGCATCCCTACAATTAAATAAAATAAAATGGAATATTTACGCCCCAAACAACGCTTTCAATTCCGTCGCATCATCGGGTTTCATTTTGCCGGCTAGGATTAAAGACAGTTGTCTTCTTCGTAATGCGCCATCGAACCTTTTCTTTTCCTCATCGGTTTCCGGAATTAATTCAGGAACATGAATAGGATTTCCTAACTGATCAACTGCTACAAATGTATAGATGGCTTCGTTGCATTTTTTCTTTTCTCCGGTAGTATTGTTTTCAACCCATACATCAATAAAAACTTCCATTGAAGAATTGAATGATCGCGAAACCTTTGCATGCATTGTTACGATTTCTCCAAGTTTGATTGGCTGAGAAAATGAAACATTATTGACCGCTGCTGTTACAACTACTCTTCCGCAATGTCTGTGAGCGGCAATTGCTGCAGCGATGTCAAGCCAATGCAATAATCTACCTCCCATCAGATTTCCCAGTGTATTGGTATCGTTTGGCAGAACGAATTCGGTAATTATTGCCATTGAATCTTTAGGAGTTTTGGACTTCATAATAAAAATCAGATTTCGGCTGCAAATATACCTGTTGCCTGAAGAATACTGCTTATGAAAATTGCGCATTATAATCAGAATTCCGAAACCCGAAACCCTTACCCCGGTAACCCGAAACCAAATTCAGTTTCCTATCTTCGCAGTCCCAATGAACAATTCATACGACGTAATAGTAGTTGGAGCCGGTCATGCCGGTTGTGAAGCTGCCGCTGCTGCTGCCAACATGGGTTCTCGTGTTTTATTGATTACAATGAACATGCAGACCATTGCGCAGATGTCATGTAATCCGGCCATGGGCGGTATTGCAAAGGGGCAGATTGTTCGGGAGATTGATGCAATTGGCGGATATTCAGGAATAGTTTCTGATAAAACGTCTATACAGTTCCGAATGCTCAACCGGTCTAAAGGCCCTGCTATGTGGAGCCCGCGTACCCAGAATGATCGGATGCTATTTGCACAGGAATGGCGGGTTATGCTCGAGCAAACCCCCAATGTAGATTTCTGGCAGGACATGGTTAACTCATTGATTGTCAAAGACAACAAGGTTGTTGGGGTGAGAACATCCATGGGCATTGAATTTAAATGCAAGGCCGTTGTACTTACAAACGGGACTTTCTTAAATGGCGTTATTCATATTGGAGAAAAGCAATTTGGCGGTGGGAGAACGGGAGAAAAGGCATCGACGGGAATCACAGAACAGTTAGTCTCCCTTGGTTTTAAAAGCGGCCGAATGAAAACCGGTACGCCTCCGAGGCTGGACGGCCGGTCACTGGATTATTCACTGATGGAAGAACAACCGGGTGACAAAAAGCGCGGACGATTTTCGTTTTTAGATTTTCCATTACCGGGCGATCAACGCAGTTGCTGGATAACCTATACAAGCCAGGCAGTACATGATATTTTAAAAGAAGGTTTTGATAAGTCTCCAATGTTTGCGGGGAGAATTTCCGGTACCGGCCCGAGATATTGCCCTTCAATAGAAGATAAGATCAATCGTTTTGCAGATAAAGAAAGGCATCAGCTTTTTGTTGAACCCGAAGGATGGAACACGGTTGAAATTTACCTGAACGGATTTTCGACTTCTCTTCCTGAAGAGGTTCAGTACAAAGCTTTACGGATGATTCCCGGTTTTGCAAATGTGAAAATGTTCAGGCCGGGCTATGCTATTGAATATGATTACTTTCCACCTCAACAGCTTGAGCTGACACTGGAAACCAAGCTAGTTTCGAATTTATATTTCGCCGGACAGATAAACGGTACCACGGGTTATGAAGAGGCTGCCTGCCAGGGATTAATGGCCGGAATGAATGCCCATTTAAAGATTAACGAAAAGGATCCCTTCGTACTGAGCCGCTCAGAGGCCTATATTGGAGTTTTGATTGACGACCTTGTAACAAAGGGAACCGATGAGCCTTATCGAATGTTTACTTCCCGGGCTGAATTCAGGACTCTGTTACGTCAGGATAATGCCGACATTCGATTAACCCCTATTTCTCATAAATTAGGATTAGCATCTGAAGAACGCCTCAGACTGACCGAAGAGAAGGTATTGCAAAGCCAAAAGATTATAAATTACTTCAAAACCGCATCTGTTAGTCCGGCCGAAATAAATGAAGCCCTCGTCGAAGCCGGTACAGAAGAAATTCGCCAAAAAGGGAAATTATACCCCGTTATTTTACGACCGCAGGTGTCTATTCAGACTCTTTTACCACATCTTCCTGATTTACAAAACCTTTTAGAGGGAATTGAAATAGATCTGGACCAGTTACTTGACCAGGTCGAAATTACCCTGAAATACGAGGGTTATATCGAAAAGGAGAATGATATGGTTGAAAGATTCGCGAAAATGGAGAATATTATCATGAAGGACGATTTTGACTATCATGGTTTAAACTCCCTTTCAATGGAGGCCAGACTAAAATTATCCTCAATACGACCAAAAACACTTGGTCAGGCATCCAGGATAAGCGGAATTAGTCCGGCCGACATTTCAGTCCTAATGGTTTATTTATCTCGATAATGTTTCACGTGAAACATTCTAATTCTACATATGGAGCAACTTTCCAATTGTCCTAATTGTAATGGTCAGCAATTTGAACCATTTCAGGAATGTGTTGATTATACAGTTTCAAAAGAGCGCTTTTCAATAGTCAACTGTAAATCATGCGGATTTAAATTTACCAATCCGAGGCCAAATTCAGCCGAAATTGGCCGATATTATGAGAGCGAGGACTATATAAGCCATAGCAATACTTCGGTCGGACTGGTTAATAAAATCTATCATTTTGTCAAAAAAAGGGCGATTTTGCAAAAAATTGGCATGATAGAAAGTCTGAAACCGGTTTCAAACGATATTTTGGATATTGGTTGCGGCGCAGGAGCCTTTTTAAGGGGAATTGCTGATGCCGGCTGGAATGCCACAGGGGTCGAACCCAGTGAAAAAACAAGGGAATTTTGCCGAAATGAGCTAAAATTAAACGTATACGACGAGGATTTTCTTAAACAAACAAAAGAAACCTTTTCCATTATCACAATGTGGCATGTTTTAGAGCATGTGCATGACTTAAACGGCAGAATAACGGAAATAATGCGGCTTTTAAAACCAGGAGGATTTGCAATTATCGCTGTTCCAAATTACAGATCATATGATGCGCAAAAATACAAGCAGTTTTGGGCTGCATATGACGTTCCTCGTCACCTGTACCACTTTTCGGCCGATATAGTTAAATCGCTCTTCAAAAAGCAACATCTGCGCTTTGTAAAGTCCCTTCCAATGAAGATGGACTCATTTTATGTCAGCATGCTAAGTGAGAAATACATTAACTCTTCGCTGCAATTACCAAAAGCGTTTCTTACAGGACTAACTTCAAATCTGAAAGCTGGAAGTGATGCTGAAAAATACTCCAGCATCATCTATATATTTACGAAATAGGAATTAAAAAGATTCTTAATGCTCCTTCGCCACTTTGTTCCACGTGAAACAAAATCTGGTTCCCTTTCCATACTCTGATTCAATCCAGATCTTTCCGCCCTGCTGCTCAATTATTCGTTTTACGATAGTCAGGCCAATTCCTGTATTTTCTACATTATCATTGGCCTGCAGAGTCTGAAATATTCCAAAAACCCTTTCATGGTGTTCGGGTTTAATTCCGCAACCATTATCTTCGACTACAAACTCAAAATGATCCGGAAAAACCTGATGCGAAATTCTGATTAAGCCATCGGTCTTATCATTATACTTAATTGCATTGCTAATCAGATTTTGAAAAACCTCATGCAACTTGATTCTTTCTGCACTTAGTGTGGGCAAATTATCCTCAATATCGATTCTGATATGGCCCGGTAAATCAAGAAGATCTATAGTGTTGATTATCAATTCTTTAACATTAATTGACTCGGAGTCTGACTTAGCATGAGCCATTCTGGAATAATGAAGTATCCCTTCTATCAGAGATTGCATTCTTGAGGTTCGACCTTTAATCAAATCAATCAGCTCAGTTACCTCTTCCGAAGCGGTTCCCTTCAACTCTTCTTCCAGGAATGTACACAGACTGGACAACCCTCTTAATGGAGCTTTCAGATCATGGGAAACGATGTATACGAATTCATCCAGATGCTTATTCGCCTTAACTAACTTCTCGTTAGACTCATGCAATTCAATTCTCTGGCGATATAATTTTTCAAACACAGACACTTTTGCTTTGACCAGATTTATATCTAATGGCTTATAGAGATAGTCAACTGCGCCTTCTTCATAACCCTGCATCGTATACTTTTCATCCTTGCTGAGAGCAGTGATAAACAGAATCGAAATATTTCTGGTACGCGAATTTTCCTTTAACAACCGTGCTACTTCGAATCCGTCCATCTCAGGCAT
>CAZAON010000326.1:0-13733 GCA_964486655.1 uncultured Flavobacteriales bacterium | reverse complement strand
AGCCGGCATATGCCGGTAAATTATAAGTACCGGGAATATTGAAAGGATAGGTGTCAAAAAAACCTGTCTCTACGGGAACGCCCGTATTACTAATGTCATATGTATAAACTCCGTCCTGATAATTTGCCATAATAAGCGTGTTGTTTAAAACACTCGGATTGTGGGGCGTATCACCGATATTGGAAACAAATGTCGTGTCGACAAATGGATTGAGAATATCTTGTACGTTTATGACTTTTACCGGTTGTCCGTCAGGAATTTCTTCGCATAAATACAGGTAATTATGATCAGGAGACAATACACTGCTGTGATTATAAATGCTTGAATTGTCCTGAAGTGATGATATCTGAGTAAATTGATTTGCCACCGAATCGTATTTAAGAATAAACAAACCATCAAATCCGCATGATGCATAAATTGTATCATTCACAACAAACATATCGTGTACCTGGCTTATAAACGGTATATCATCTTCAAGTCTTTTTAACAAAACGGGTAAAGAAGGATTAGCCAATGAATAAACGGCCATGGATGAATATTGAAAACTGGTAGATACTGAACCGAGATACATTTTATTCCCATCAATGGTAATTGTATGGGCATGTTCGAAAAGTGCAGTGTTGTCATATACCAGATGAACTGAATCGGGAAGATAGGAGAGGTCAGCTATCTGAAAGCCGGTACCCGCATCATCACTAATAATATAAAGCAGATTGCCGTATGTTCTGTATTCATGCCAGATACAATCAGTCTGATGATGAGATACGTAATCACTAAGAACCGGATTGGAAGGATTTGTAATGTCAACGAAGTACGTTCCGGCTGTCGAACCGATTATGCCGTATTCTCTTCCCTGACCATCGGCCCATCCCCAGCATGCCTGGTATTTTATTCCATACACGGGTTCCGCGACGACGGTTGAATCGTAGAATCGTCCGACTAAATTTATATTTTGAAAATCATATTGTGCAAGGCACGTGTTTACGCTGAATAAAATCAGCGACAGTTTTAGAAGGTATTTCATGAGTGTTTATTATAAAGGGTAAGTCTTGATTAATTCTTTTATGACTGCAGTCATTTTACTTTCGGCTGCTTTTGCAACTTTTAAAACTTCTTCATGACTGACTTTTTGGGCTTCATCAAATCCCCCGAGGTCGGTTACAATTGAAATCGCAAAACAAGGAATGTTCTGATGTCGTCCGACTATAACTTCCGGAATTGTCGACATGCCGACTATATCTGCTCCAATTGTACGAATGTATCTGTATTCTGCGGGAGTTTCAAAACAGGGTCCGGGAACTCCGGCATAGACTCCGGTATGACAACGGTAGTTCATTTTTTTGGCAATGTCATAGGCATGCTCAACCATTTTAAGTTCGTAAGGTTCACTCATGTCGGGAAAGCGCGGACCGAGTTCATCGTAATTTCTACCGATAAGCGGATTCGACGGCATCAGATTTATATGGTCATTGATAATAACAATGTCACCAACTTCGAAAGCAGGATTCATTCCGCCACTCGCATTCGAAAGAACGAGACGTTTTATTCCGAGTGCGATGAAAACGCGAATTGGAAACGTAACATCCTGCATAGAATATCCCTCATAATAATGAAAGCGCCCCTGTAAGGCAATTACATTTTTTCCGCCGAGTTTGCCGATGATCAGGTTTCCCCCATGGCCCTGAACAGTAGAGACCGGAAAATTCGGAATAGAAGTATAAGGAAGAGTTACTTCAATTTCGATTTCATTTACCAATCCGCCTAATCCTGAACCAAGCACTATCGCATAATCAGGTTTCAGCTTAGTTTTTCCTTGTATGTACCCGGCTGTTTGGTTGATTTTTTCTAACATATTCTTTAATTATTTCGTTAAATTTTTCTCCATCCTGATGAATCTGAACCACTATAGGAAGAAAAAAAATCGGAAGCTTCTGTATGGATGAATTTATTTCCGGATTTTTAAGACGCATCGCATCTTTTTCGGTTGTTACAATAATTTTACTCTGATTGGCAATGTTATCAAATGTTTGCTGAATCTTCTCAATATCTTTATTACTGAATTCATGATGATCCGGAAAAATAAGCATTTCTAATTTGTCTGTATGCCTTCTCAGGTATTCGATAACACCTGAAGGGTTGGCTATGCCCGTAACAAGCAGAATCGTAAACCTTTTCTCCATGTAATATTCCGCTCCAAGCAAAACTTTCGTCTCCCCGAATATCTTATTGAATTCTCCGTAACGTATGAAGGAAAAGAAGACTGACTGATTAACAGCCGGCTTTAGTTCTTCCAAAATTCTTTTTCGCTCAATGGGTACAAGTATGTTCGGAGATTTAGTCACAATAATTATATCGGCCCTCTTCATAGAAGATCGGGGTTCACGCAGATTACCGGCAGGAAGAAAATAATCTGTTGTGAAAATTTTGTCATATTCTATTAATAAAATATTTAAACCGGGTTTAACTTTCCGATGCTGAAAAGAATCATCCATAACAATCACTTCGGGCTTGCTCTCGTCCCTTAGAAGATTACTGATGGCCTCTGTCCGGTTTTCGTCAACACAAACCAGTATTTCAGGGAACTTTGAAAAGTACTGCATGGGCTCATCTCCGATCAGCCGGGTATTGACCGGTTGTTTTGCTAAAATATATCCGCTCGTTATTCTCCCATAACCTCTGCTTAGTGTGGCAAGTCTGTAATCGTTTTTTAAGAGTCTGATCAGGTATTCTACATGTGGAGTTTTGCCGGTGCCGCCAGCTGTCAGATTTCCGATTCCAATTACAGGCAATGGGAATTCTGTTGATTTGATTCTACCTGTATCAAAGAGGAAATTTCTAATGTAAACTACTAACCCGTAAATCAACGAAAATGGCAATAAAAGCCTTCTCAATGCCTGCATCGCGGCAAATTACGAAGGAAAAATGGAAAATAAAGGTTGAAAGGTATTACCAAGTCCATACTTTTCCGAAAAGCAATACTTCCTATGACTAAATCTCCTTCTGTTCGCTTCCCGGAAATCATTATTCAATCTTCAATCCTCATTTTTAATTATTGATTAATTTGCAGCCTTTCATAAACCATGATAAAAGTAAAAGACATCACTTCGTTTCTCGAAAGCATTGCCCCGTTATCCTACCAGGAATCCTACGACAATTCCGGCCTCATTACCGGTAACGGAGATATGGTTGTAAACGGAGTTTTGATTTGTCTCGACAGCACCGAAGCCGTTATTGAGGAGGCCATTTCAAATAATTTCAATCTCGTTATAGCCCATCATCCGATAGTTTTTTCCGGATTAAAAAAGATCAACGGGAAGAATTATGTTGAACGTACTATTATTAAAGCTATTAAGAATGATATCGCCATATATGCTATTCATACTAACCTGGATAATGTGAGAAATGGCGTCAATGCAATGATTGCCGAAAAACTCGGGTTGGTTAACACGAAAATCCTCAGCCCAAAGTCAGGACTACTTAAAAAACTAGTCACTTTTGTTCCTGTCGGGCAAGCAGAAAATGTGCGTTCAGCTCTGTTTCAGGCCGGAGCAGGTTCCATTGGAAATTATGATGAATGCAGCTTTAACATTCCGGGTCTGGGTACCTTTCGGGGAAATGAACTTTCTAACCCGACCTTAGGTAAAAAAGGGGAAAGACATTCGGAAAATGAAATTCGGATTGAATGTATTTTCGAAAATTTTAAGGAAAACGCCATTTTAAAGGCCCTTTTCATTGCCCATCCTTATGAGGAAGTCGCTTACGATCTTTACCCCCTAACGAATGAATTACAAACTGTCGGCTCCGGAATGATTGGCGAATTGCCTGATTATCAGACGGAAACTGATTTTTTAAAGCACCTTAAGTCTGTTATGAAGGCCGGTGTAATACGTCACACAGCTCTGCTTGGGAAAAAACTCAAAAAGATTGCAATTTGCGGAGGATCAGGTAGTTTCCTGTTGAATTCGGCTATCCATTCAGGTGCTGATATGCTGATTACGGCCGATTTTAAATATCACCAGTTTTTCGATTCTGACGGAAAAATCGTCATTGCCGACATCGGACATTATGAAAGCGAACAATTTACAATTGAGTTGATTAAAAGCCTTATTCTGAAAAAATTTTCTACCTTTGCCGTCCGAATAACGGAAGTAAACACTAACCCAGTATATTACATTTAGCTCCCAGCAAAACAAAAAGAAATTTCTCTATGCCTGGAACTGCTTCCAAAACAAATAAAAGAGTGAAGACTGCATCGAAGTCACCTGCGAAAGCACCGGTTAAAATAACTTCCAAAGCTCCTTCAAAGTCAATTAGTAATTCGAATGATGCTATGATCATTGATGAAAATCACAGCAACCATATCGATGCCTCTGAAAATATTCAAAATAAATCAAACGTGAGTCTATCTAAAATTGCAAAAGCAAAGATCAAACCCAAAGAACAAGTAAGTTTTAAACCCCGCAAGATTGAGAAAATCATCGATGTAAATAAAATCGAGAAGAAGCTTGAGGAAATTATGGCTCTTGACCATACTGAATTTACTGTTGAGGAGAAACTTAAGGCTCTTTATGTATTGCAGGAGATTGATTCTAATATCGACAAGATTCGCACCATTCGTGGAGAACTTCCAATGGAAGTTACAGATCTTGAAGATGAGATTGCCGGACTAAATACCCGCATTCAGAATATCCAGGACGAGATTACTAATCTCAATGATCAGGTCAGTAAAAAGAAGCAGTCGGCAAAGGATGCTAAAGAGCAAATTAAAAAGTACGAAACTCAGCAGGAGAAAGTTAAAAATAACCGTGAGTTTGATTCCCTCAATAAAGAAATCGAATTCCAGAACCTGGAAATTCAATTAGCCGATAAACGTTCTAAAGAATACCAGATTGAAGTTTCAAATAAGCAGGTAATTCTTGAGGAAACTCAGGCTATCCTCGATGAACGCCAGTCAGTTCTTAAACTTAAGAAATCAGAACTCGAAACAATCGTTGAGGAAACACGCAAAGAAGAAGAACAATTACATAAAATTTCCGCGAAAGCACGCACAATTGTGGATGACCGTTTATTAGCTGCTTATTCGAGAGTTAGAACGAATGCAAGAAACGGTCTCGGTGTTGTTGCCATTCAGCGTGATGCCTGCGGTGGTTGCTTTAATAAAATCCCGCCTCAGCGCCAGCTCGATATCCGTCAACATAAAAAAGTAATTGTTTGCGAACATTGCGGTCGTATTCTTGTCGATCCAAAAATTGCCGAAGAAGAAGCAGCAGCTGAATAAGCATTCGGAGCAGATTGTTTCTGCTAAACATAGGAAAAGGAGTGTGCCGGGAGCATGCTCCTTTTTTTTTACAACTATGTGAATTCTACACCTTCTGTCATTCTTAATAAAGAAGCCAATTACTCCTTTAAAGACACCCACTTTTTTTGTATGTTGTCTTTTGATTGGCAAGTACTCCCGATATTTAATGAAACGATTCTCTTTTCTTATTTGCACCCTTCTCTTGATTTATTCAAATGCTAATGCCTTTTTTGAATATGACTCAAAGCTTGAATCCGCTTACCGTAATATTCTGACTCTGCATTTTAAGGAAGCGGAATTATTGCTGGCACAGGAAAGTATTGAAAAGCCGGATAACGACCTGACTCTTCTCTATCATAATTACATTGATTTTCTAAAAGTATTTCTGACCGAAGAGAAAGCTCATTTCGATGAGTTCAAAAGAAATGCGGCTTATCGTATCGATCGCATTTCTGAAAAAGATAGAAGCGCTTCATCGCCATTCTTTCTCTATGCATTAGCCGAGATTTATATTCAACAGGCTTTAGTAAGAATAAAATTTCAGGAAAATATGGTTGCCGCTTCTGAAATCAGAAAAGCGTTTAAACTTATCGAACGAAATTCAAAACTATATCCGTCTTTTGTTTTGAATAAAAAAGTCAATGGTTTCCTGCATGCGATTGTCGGTGCAGTTCCTGCCAAATACAATTGGATCGTAAACCTCGCCGGAATGGAAGGTTCTGTTTCGGAAGGCATGCAGGAATTGCAGGCGGCATATGAAATTACGGGTAAAGGCATTTATAAAAATTACCGGACAGAAATTTTATTCTATATAGGAACTGTTCATTCTGTTTTTTCTTCTTCGGCCGATTCTGTCGCGCTAATTGGCACAATGAAAAATACCGCATTGGAAAGTCCGCTTATCGCTTACGTTTATTCAAACCTGATGATGAAAAGAGGACAAAACGAAGAATCAATCTGGGCACTTGATGCTGCAATAGATCAAAAAGACGTTTATCCGTTCACTTTTCTTTATTATAAAAGAGCACTTTGCCGGTTGAGAAAGCTTGATTTCTCATCTGCCGGTGATTTTAATTTCTTTATCAGTAATTACAGCGGAATGAATAATATCAAGTCGGCCTGGCAAAAATTAGCATGGATTAATTTATTGAAAGGAGATACTGCAGGTTATTTGAAAAATATGAAGTCATGTATTAGTCAGGGAAGCGCGTTGCTGGATGAAGATAAAGATGCACTCAATGAAGCAACTTCCGGTGACTTCATTAATGTATATCTTCTTCGTTCACGATTGTATTTCGATGGAGGGTATTATGCCAAATCCCTGAGTGAACTTTCAGGAAAGGACATAAGTAATTTTCCTCGTTTCAAAGATCAATTGGAGATAACATACAGGCTGGGCAGAATCATGCAGATGACCGGCCATTTTGATAAAGCGATTCACAACTTCGAAATAACCATTAAAAACGGTTCATCATCTCCCTGGCATTTCGCGGCAAACAGTTCGCTCATGCTTGGTAGAATCTATGAAGACAAAAATTATTTTGAAAATGCTTTGAAGTATTATAAAATGTGTTTGTCCATGGATCATGAGCAATATAAAAACAGTATCGACCAGAAAGCAAAGGCGGGAATAGACAGAGTAAACATGAAAATGAATAAGAAATAGGAGCAAAGGCTTTTCACCGGACTAATAAAAAAAGCTGCCCTTTCGAGGCAGCCTTCTTAAACACTACACGTAAACATGAAACACTTTCTTAAAACTTTACTCCAACAGTAAGTAATATGTTGCTCGATATAACACGGTTTTTAACTCCCGGTACAGCAATGTCTTCTAAAGTATAGGGCTGATAATACTGATCACTCAGTGTATAAACGTAGCCCAGATCTAAAAACATTCTACCGGGTCTGAATCCGATTCCGCCCGAAAAACTCTTTTTGGAAAAATCAGAACTGCCTGCTTTATATCCTTCTGCAATCGGCGAAGTTGACATGGCGAACCCCCCACGAAGACTTACGTCGTCAAGTACTAATTCTCCGCCAATTCTTGCAGTATGAACTCCCGTATATTTTTTCTGAATCAGATTGTTGACACTTGAAAATGTAGTTCCGTAAGAATCGAATCTCGCATCACTAAAATCAGTGTATTGATAATCGGCGCTGATTATACCCTGTTTGCCAAGAATTACAGCCGCACTTCCTATCACACTAAATGGTGTTGTCAGGTCATAATCAAATTCACCGAATGGCGAATCTTCATTTGCCCTGAATCCTCCGTCAAACTTACTCGTCATTATGTTCTGAAAATCATCATGCATGGAAAACCAGGTAGGCGTATGTATCGCTACTCCAAACCGAAGCATATCGGTTGGACGGTATATCATTCCGAATTTGAAATCAATTCCGGATCCGTGTGTAGTTACATTTTCCGCCAGTGAAAAATAACTTAACGTGTCTGCCGGGTTATTAGCCTTCTCTTCATAATATGAATCGTACTCATACCGCACCGACTTAATGCCCATCGTAACTCCGAGATATAATTTATTCGAATAATTTCCTCCGAATGTAAAAACCGTTTCGCCAATTGCACCACGTGTTTCATCAGACCTGGATTGTAAGACATCACCTGCTGAAACGGTACTGTAATAATTGTTCAGTGAATCCGGATTTGTCAGATAAGTCATATAAGCCAGATACTCATAAAAAGGATCCAGGTCAGTATAATTAATTCCCTGGGAGTTCTGTGTGAAATTGTCAATCATGGAACTGGACGGATTTACGCCCATGTAGCTTGTTCTCGAATGAAAATTTTCAATTCTGTTATAACCAATCCCAAAGTTCCAGCTTTTCCATCCAACAGAAGTCGGATTCTTCGATAACAAATTCGTATAAACTAATCCGATGTTTCCAAAATTGAAATTCGATTTATCCGATTTCAAAGAGTTTCCAACGAAATTAGAAGTCGTACTATTTATATACACTGACGGTGTAAATGTAAATTCCGATGAACGGTAAATTCCGATGCCGGCCGGGTTGTGAGAGAGTGTCGTAAAATCACCTCCAACAGCTCCAAAAGCGCCTGCCATTGCGGAGTATCGTGCAGTTCCGGTAATGGATTGTCCTGTGTAGCGGAATGCATCCATATCAGTTTGTGCATTTGCATTTGCAACAATTAAACTGATTAAAATAAGCGTGAGGATTTTTTTCGTTTTCATAGTTTTAAAAATGCCCGCATGGTTATAAAACAGAATTGCATGCGGGCATAACACTTTGGGATTTATCAATTAACTATTTAATTAATTATCTTCTTCTGCCGCCACCACCGTTGTTCTGAGGGGCAGGTGTACTTGGCTGTGATCGGCTTGGTGTCGAAGGAGCATTATATTGTCTTGGTTCATTTCTCGGCTGGAATACAGGCGTTCTGTTTTCCTGGCGTGGAGCTGTTTCAATACGCTCCTGTTTACTTTTACTCTCGCGAATTTCTTCCTGATGTGAATCCATTTGTTCGTTTCTCGGAGAATAATTTCTTGAATCGTTATCTCTGATTATAGTCTGATTACGGTCTTCATCTGATTGATACTTTTTCGATTCGTTATTCTTGAACATTTCCTTATATTCCTTTTCACGGGAAGAGTTTTGCTGATTGTTCTGACGTTGCTGATTCGAATTTGAAGGCTGTATCTGATTGTTATTATTATTCTGATTGTTTCTGCCTTCATTCGTACGGGAAGGAGCCTGGTTCTGATATTGATTCTTACGCTGATCAGGACGATTGTTAGGTTGCGTAGACGGACTCATTGAACCATTACTCTGATTGTTTTGACGCGTATCAGGACGGGTATTATTTTGTTTTGAAGGAGTCATCGTACCACTGTTCTGATTATTCTGACGGGTATCAGGTCTGGTATTAGTCTGATTTGACGGACTCATCGTTCCTGTATTCTGATTATTCTGACGGGTATCAGGTTTGGTATTGGTCTGATTTGACGGACTCATCGTTCCGGTATTCTGACGGGTATCAGGTCTGGTATTGGTTTGATTTGACGGACTCATCGTACCGGTATTCTGATTATTCTGACGAGTATCGGGTTTAGTACTTACACCACCTTGTTGAACAGGAGCAACCTGATTTGAATTTTTGCTATCGCGTGAAACACCTGTAGCAGGCTGCGCAGTAGAATTGTTACGGCCTTTTGAGGCATCATTATTTAAAGATGGTGTACCTGAACCTGAATTATCCCTTGATCTGCTCACACTTGAAGGTATTGTTTCCACACCTGTTGAGCGACTGATTGTTCCTTTGGAAACAGCTTCTTCATACTTCGTGCTTAAAGGAGAAACCACATTGGCACGTTGTGCACCGGCGCGCGGACTATTGCTACCGGTTGAACCACGCGGACCATAATAATAACTGGTCGCATCATATGAATTGTAATAGTAAGGATTTGGATTACCGCCATAATATCCATCGTTGTATCCATGCCAGTAACCATCATTGTATCCGTGATAGTAACCATGATTATATCCACCATAACCATAACCATAATATGGGTAACCATAACCATATCCGTAATAAGGATAACCGCCATAACCGTAGTAAGGATAACCATAGCTTATTCCGAATCCCCAGCCACCGTAGCAAAACGGACTGGTATAATAATAAGAAGGGGCCCACCAGTTGTATCCTAAATAAATACTGACTCCCCATGAAGCCGGACTGTAATTATACCAATATGAATTTGTGTAGTAAGGATCGTAATAACCGTAGCCATAAGCAGGCTCATAAAAGCGGCGGATTTTGGAAGAGTATTCGTAATCGTAATAATCTCCGTTGTAATTATTGGTAATGTAAGTAGTACCGTTTGGATCGGTATACTGTGTACTGTTTGAATTGTTATTCTGAGAATCGTATTGTTGATTCTGATCGTACTGTTGATTCTGATTATTCTGATCGTAACCTGAATTGCCGTAATTAGTATTGTTGCCGTTATCGTAATTTTCCTGAACGGGAGCAGGAGCCTGAGTTACCGGTTGAGGAGCTGGATCAACCGGATCTTTGGTTGAATAGTAAACATCATCTGGTTTTCCTGCATGATAGGTAGAAGTGCAGGATGCAGTAACAATGAATAAAGTTGCTGCTAGAATTGTTTTGATAGTTTTCATCTTTTTGTTCCTTTCCGGGCTTTATAAGCATCCTAAAATTAGGGAGGTTAACGTATGCTTATATTTATTTTTACTTTTGTTTCGCACATTTTACAAACACCGTACCAACAATTATGAGTAAGAATATCCCTACCCGCGCCGAGAACTATTCACAATGGTATAACGATCTGGTTGTCAAGGCCGATCTGGCCGAAAATTCAGCCGTCAGAGGCTGTATGGTCATTAAACCGTACGGATACGCTATCTGGGAAAAAATGCAGTCAATCCTCGATAAGATGTTTAAGGAAACCGGGCATATGAATGCCTATTTCCCGTTATTTATACCAAAGTCGTTTTTTAGTAAAGAAGCCTCTCATATTGAGGGTTTTGCGAAGGAATGTGCAGTGGTTACCCATTACAGGCTCAAAAACGGAGAAGATGGGCAGATTATCGTTGATCCGGAAGCGAAATTGGAAGAAGAACTTATTATCAGGCCTACTTCAGAGACAATTATCTGGAATACTTATAAAGGCTGGATTCAATCCTATCGTGATTTGCCTTTACTTATTAATCAGTGGGCGAATGTCGTTCGTTGGGAAATGAGAACCCGGCTGTTTCTGCGAACAGCCGAATTTCTCTGGCAGGAAGGCCATACCGCTCATGCGACAGCTGAAGAGGCAATTGAAGAAACAAGAAAAATGCTTGATGTGTATTCAGTATTCGCGGAACAATATATGGGAGTGCCGGTAATCAAAGGAGTAAAAACAGAAAGTGAAAAATTTGCCGGCGCTATTGATACCTATTGCATTGAAGCATTGATGCAGGATGGGAAGGCATTGCAGGCGGGAACATCACACTTCCTCGGACAGAATTTTGCGAAGGCATTTGATGTACGGTTTACCGGGAAAGACGGAAAACAGGATTTCGTCTGGGCAACTTCCTGGGGCGTATCAACCCGACTGATGGGAGCATTGATCATGGCGCACAGCGATGACGACGGATTGGTATTGCCTCCACAACTGGCGCCAATACAAGTCGTAATTGTTCCTATCTTTAAGGGTGAAGAACAGCTGCAAACTATTTCGGTGGTGGCGGAAAAAATCGTAGCTGATTTACGCAGTAAAAATATTTCGGTTAAATATGATAACAGCGATACAAATAAACCGGGATGGAAATTCGCGGAGTACGAATTGAAAGGTGTTCCGGTACGAATCGCAATCGGTCCGCGTGACATCGAAAACGGTACCGTCGAAGTTGCACGGAGAGACACCAAGGAGAAATCAGTAATGCAACTCACGGATCTTACATTGAAGATTGAACATCTGTTAACGCAGATTCAGGATAACATTTACCGCAAGGCAGTCGACTATCGTGAAACACATACTTTCAAGGCCGACAGCTATGAGGAGTTTAAACGACTGGTAGAAGAGGGGGGATTCATTTACGCTCATTGGGATGGAACACCGGAGACAGAAAAGAAAATTAAGGATGAAACGAAAGCCACGATCCGTTGTATTCCATTAAACAATAAATCGGAAGAAGGTAAGTGCATACTCACCGGTAATCCGTCCAAACAACGTGTAATTTTTGCAAAGGCATATTAATACGAATGTCTGAAGAGTCAAACGAAAGGATTTTAAAGATTCTTGGTGAGAAAATTCTCCTCAAGAAAGAGGTTTTTGAAAAAACCCGTGTAGTCTTTTCTGAAGTAAAGAATTGTCTTTCTCACCTTGTATCGGATCTTAAATCATCCGTTAAAGAAATCAGCAAGGACGAAACAGTTTCTTATTCCGATAACGGTGAATTTGAAGTTCAGTTTACATTATCAGACGAGACACTGCTGTTTGTCATGCATACCAATATTTTTACGTTTGACAACAATCATGAAATCTGGCGCAATAAATATGTGCAGCAGGATCCGAAGCGTGCTTTCTGCGGAAAAATCTTCATATATAATTTTTTAGCCGACAGCTTTAAATACAATCGTTCGAATGATGTCGGTTATTTATTAGCCCGAATATTTGTGAACCGCGAAGGTCATTTTTTCGTCGAAGGCAAAAAACAATTTGCCTATGGGTATTCCGATTTTTCAACGAATGTTTTTGACGCAGATCAAATAATGCAAATTGTTCAGTCCACGATACTTTATAGCCTCGACTTCGATCCGTTTACTCCTCCTTTCGATCGTATCACGGAAATTTCAGTTCGTGAAGTTCAGGAGTCCGGATTGCAGAACAGAATCATTACCGGAAAGCGTCTGGGTTTTCAGTTTGAATCGGAGAATAAAGGATTAATTTGAATAACGATGGGCGAAGTTTAACGCGACTTTCAAATTCAAATCAACGTAATAATTCAGATACGCGCAACTTCGTCCATCGCAAACCCAATCATCCCCTCCAGACTCATCGCCGCACCATTATTCCATGCATCTTCAAAAATCTTTTCATCCATCTGACTCTTAATTTTATTTTTCGCATCAATGATGATGGCCTGCAGATCTTCCCAAACCGGTAAGTGTGTCGTGTTTCTCAAATGATCTACAGCTCCCATGAGTGTTATGGCATGAACGAATTTATTTTCGTTGATAGAAACCAGTGACCAGATTTCGATTGACCATGCAAGCGCTTCGTAAAAGTGCAGACTCTGGCTAAGCAAAATACATTCGCGCAAATAATTTTTCGCATCTTCATTTTTCTCCATTACCTCGCACAATGCAAATCCGCTCAGGCAAATGATAACAGAGATTTCATTGTTATCTCTTTTAGCCAGCTCCATACTTTCTTTGTAGTATGCCTTTGCTTCCGCAATGCGCTGACCATCGTAGTTGGCATTTCTACCGAGCGCGCTTAGTGCAAGGCTGATTCCGGTTGAAAGTCCGATTTTGCGAAATCCCTTCAAACTCGTATTCAACAACTGATCTGCAAGAGAGTATTCTTTCATAATTGTTTTTACTACTCCTGTTACCAGAGTCGTTGTTGCCACCAGTTCATCATCGTCCTGCGCGAGAATCAGATCCAGATTTTGAATGATCGATTCATTGAACAATTCGAAATCCCTTTGTAAGAACGACATGAAACCAACGTTTGACGCTAATATCGAAAACGTGTGATCATCGTACGACATCTTTTCTTCTTTATAAAGTGTCCAAACTTTCTTCAGCCATGTGTATCCTTCTTTTGTATGTGCATTGATCCACCAGAACATCCATAGATTCCAGGATATGTCGATCAATTTGCGCAGGTCTTTCTTAGTCATCAAATACTCGAGTGACTGACGGATGTTCGGATGTTCTTTT
>CAZAON010000325.1:0-2149 GCA_964486655.1 uncultured Flavobacteriales bacterium | reverse complement strand
GCCGGCTGTTTCTTTACAACGGAAGAAGCATTGAGTTGCTGAAGTAGTTTTTTATTTTCGGGTAGAAATAAGTCTTCAATTTTATAAAGAGTGTCTTTAATCTTAATGCGGATAAATCCTTTTTGAACGAGAACATTCAATTCTTCTTCAATCGTTCTTCCGGGATGAAGATGAAGAGAGGTGAGAAGAATGACTTTTGATCCTTCGGGGAAAGACAGTACATGATTTACGACATCTTCTACCGCATGTCTTTTAACTTCCTGTCCGGATACCGGCGAAAATGTTTTTCCGATTCGTGCAAATAGAAGTTTCAGGTAATCATAAATTTCTGTCGATGTTCCGACTGTTGAACGCGGATTACGGGTATTGACTTTTTGTTCTATGGCGACAGCGGGGGAGATGCCATGAATGTAATCGACATCAGGCTTGTCCATTCGGCCGATAAACTGTCGCGCATAGCTGCTTAAACTTTCAACATACCTGCGCTGACCTTCCGCATATAATGTATCAAAGGCAAGCGAAGATTTGCCCGAACCCGAAAGTCCGGTTATGACAATAAATTTATTCCGTGGAAGGGCTACATCAATATTTTTTAAATTATGTACCCTGGCGCCCTTGATAATAATAAATTCCCGGGAGCTTAATTGATCGAAATTGTGCATTCTGGCTGAGATTCCGCAAAAGTAAGCATTAAGGGCCTGAATACAGCGAAGTGATTGGGTAACATCTGAATTCAATATGAAATTGGGGCCTTTGGTCAGTAAATTGTAATAATTAACCGGTTTGTTTGAGAACTTTTTTTAGCCATTGTTGTAAATTACATATCTGTAGACTATATTTGAGTCTGCGAATCCACCGAATAGTATTCAATTAACAATTTAAAAGAAGGAAAACTCATAGCATAATTCTACTTTAATACTAACTGACTAATTAAAGCAGAACTAACTATGACTAATATCCATCTAACAGATGATAGAGAACTTGTACGTCTTTATCAGAACGGGGATCAACAGGCAATTACAGAGCTTGTTAACCGCTACCAACAACGAATCCATACTACGATTTTCTTCCTGGTGAAGAACCAGGAATTAGCCGAGGATTTATTTCAGGAAACATTTATTAAGATCATCACCAGTCTTCGCAAAAAGCATTACAGCGAACAGGGAAAGTTTTTACCCTGGGCTTTGCGTATTGCTCATAACCTGGTTATCGATCATTTCAGGAAAGAGAAACTGATGCCCTTGCAACATGATTCGGAAGAATACAGTGTATTCGATTACATGGCTTCCAATAACAAAAATGCAAGTGAGCAGATCATCTATGATGAGAAAATCAAATATGTCAGGGGACTCCTGGAGAAGCTGCCTTTCGAACAAAGGGAGATTGTGATTCTAAGGCATTATGCCGGACTTTCTTTTAAAGAAATCTCTAAAATGCTGAATATTAACATAAATACAGCATTGGGACGTATGCATTATGCTATCCTTAAAATGAGAGAAATGGCCGATAAAAGTAAGGGAGCTTTAAAAGAAGCTTAAACTGAAAATTATCCGGAAATTTTTTCCGGATAATTCAATAATTCATTTTGACCTGCGTTTGAAGACTAAATAATCTTCTACGCATGATGAAAACTACTACTCAAAATGATTTATTGTCTTACGCTTACAACGAAACCGATCTTCAGGATAGTGACCGTATTCAGCGTGCAATCGACGGCGACCCTTTAGTAGCCGGAGATTTTAATGAAATAGTTTCTGTAATAGAGGTATTAGACAAAGCGGTTCCGGAAATTAATCCGGCCGTGATTGACAGAATCCTGGAATTCGCTAAATAAAAAAAATAGTTTTGAGGTTACTGAAATCAGCAACCTCAAAACTACTTTTTGTTTTATTTTACCATAGGCGAATCAATCTTATGGGTTCAATGTATATTTCCCAAAAGGCCATTTCAATATTATTCAGCCATTGAGCTATTAACCTGTGCAAATGATTTTATGTTCATGGTGAAAGCATGGATTTAATTAAAATCCGGAAGAACGGATTTCAGGTTGTGGGGCTGAACATTACTTTTCAATTTGTATTTTAGGCCATGACTAAGAAGGAGCGATTTGAAGCTGTCATAAAATTTTTCGAGAAGGAGAGACCCGTTG
>CAZAON010000324.1:0-3606 GCA_964486655.1 uncultured Flavobacteriales bacterium | reverse complement strand
CATATCATTCTCGACTCATCAGATTCATACCTGATGGAGTACAATGCAAAAACAATAATCAATAACATTAAATGAGCTTAAGAGAAGACAGGGTAAACCTCATTGTCACCATGAACGGTGATCCCGCACGTAAAGAACTGGCAGGTTTGGAGAAAAAAGCATTCGACGTACGCGATGCCATGAAGGGCATGAAGAAGGGGACTGAAGAATATGCCAATGCTCAGAAGGATTTAAAGGCCATGAACGACCGTATGGACGACATACGCCGTACCATGAACCTGAGCCAGCTTACAACCCGTGAATTAAATGCCGAGCTCAAGAAATTAATGGCAGCCCGATCATACCTGGTGCCTAATACGGAAGCGTTCGCGGCAAATGCGGAACAAATAAAAGCAGTCAAGCAACGAATGTTTGATCTGAACCAGGAGATTAAAGTTGGCGAAGGGTTTTGGAGTAAATTGAAAACTCAGGCAGCGCAATTTGGTGTTATGGCTGCAGGCTTTCTCGGAATACAAGCACTATGGGGCAAGGTTCAAAGTCTTACACAATCAAATTACAAATTATCCGACTCTCTTTCTGATGTAATGAAAACAACCGGCCTCACTCAGAAGGAGGTTGAAGAATTAAATAAAAGCATCAGCAAGATCGATACACGCACTTCGAGAGAAGATTTGTTGAAGCTTGCAATGGAAGCCGGTAAGCTCGGTAAAGATTCAGCTGCAGACGTTTTGAAGTTCGTGGAGGAGGCCGATAAAATTAAAGTGGCTCTTGGCGCTGATCTCGGTGACGATGCCATTATTTCCATCGGTAAACTGAGCAAGATTTTCGGAACAGAAATGCTGAATATCGCTTCCGCAATTAATTCAGTGGGTCAGGCCAGTGAAGCATCGGAACAATACCAGGTTGATTTTCTGAACAGGCTGGCCGGAGTTTCGCAAACCGCAAAAATATCGGCTCCGGACCTGTTAGGTTACAGTGCCGCACTTGAGATCAACGGGCAAACGGCGGAGAAATCAGGAACCGCGCTTACTAACTTCTTTATTGACTTCGTAAAGGATACTGAGAAATACGGAAAAGCAGCCGGGTTCATGAAAGGCGAGTTGACAAAGCTTGTCGGAGACCAGGGAACCAACGTTGCCTTCAAAGAATTTTTAACACGACTGAAAGAAGGAAGTTCCAGCAGTCAGGATCTTCTTGCGAAGATGGAGCAGCTGGGCATCGATGGGGCAAAAGGAGCAGGAATATTCCTTACCCTTTCCAATAACATTGGCCTCGTTAACACTCAGCAGAAACTGGCAAATGAATCTTTCACTGCAGGTACATCGGTAATTGACGAGTTCAATGTTCGTAATGAAAATTTTGCGGCGACTGTAGATAAATTACAGAAGAGATTTGCATCGTGGTTCTCCGGTGGAGCTATTATGAACGGTTTAAAATCATTTGTTGGCATTCTTTCGCAAATAACAGACAGCCGAACCGATTTAGATCAGTCAACTGAAGCATGGCAGCGGTCCGTTGATGCCGTTAAACGATACGAGGCAACTATGCCGGCATTGATTACCCGGTATGAAGAATTAAAGAAATTAACGACACCAACAAAAGAAGAACAGGAAGAGTTGCGCAAGGTGATTGTACAGATTGCCGAATACATTCCGACAGCTATTACTCAATTCGATGAATATGGGAATGCTATGGAAATAAATGTTGACAAGGCTAAGAAATTCGGCGATGAGTTACGTGCGATGATGGAAATAAAAAACAGGCAGGCCCTTGTTGATGCCCGTGCAGCCATTTTTGATGTTCGTACCGAAATAGAAAACTTACAGTTTAAATTAAACCAGAGAGACGCTCAGGGCGATTTATTCAAGGTTGTAGCGCAGAATTTCAGAACTGCAAATGGTGAGATCAGAACTGTTTTCGAAAACGTAAAATTAACAGACGAAGAAATCACGACTTTAAAAAACAATCTGCAATCAAAGCAACTGGAATTAAAGGGACACGAACAGATCGTGAATGAACTGGCCGGAGTTGCTTTATATGCTGATAAGGCAGGCCAAGCCATTAAAACCATGAATTCGCCTACACCCGGTGATCCGCTTGTAGGTGATGGTGTAATCAAGGCGACAGGCGACGATTTGAAAAAACTTCAGAAAGAGCTTGATGATTACATCGCCAAAATCAAAGAACTGGACAAACAATTCAAAAATTCCAAGCTCGATAAAGACGAGCAGGCATTACAGGGAATTCGCGATCGGTACAATCCGCTCATTGACCAGGCTAAAGGTCATGAAGCTCTTAATGACAAAGATGCTGCAATATACAGGGAGGAGCGGATCAAGCTTGAAGAACAATTGGCCGAAGCGCTTGCGTTGAAGAAAGAAGAGTTTCGTCAGCGTGATTTGTTGGAAAAGCAAAAAGCCGAAGACGAATTATTTACAGCTACACTCGATAGTGCCGATCGTCAGGTAATGGCCGAAGCCGATAAGTGGGACCGGTTAATCACACTTGCTAGAAAATACGGCCTTGACGAAACTGCTCTGATCACAACCAAAGGCATTGCCATCCAAAACATCCGTAAAAAGCAGCAAGCGGATGAGCAGAAGGATGCCGAAGCTCAGAGAAAGAAGATTTCCGACATCGAGAAAAAACGTATCGATGATACCAGGGTTGTAACTGAATCGGTAGGTAAAATATTCACCAGCATGTTTGATTTACTGGCCGAGGAAGAAGGCCAGTATACAGAATATCAAAAGAGTTTGGCATTAGTCCAACTTGGGATCGATACAGCAACCTCTATTAGTGGTGCCCTTGCAGGAGCAAGCGATCTTCCATGGCCGGGAAACTTAGCTGCATATTCATCTTCAGTTGCTCAGATTCTCTCGTTTATGGTCACCGCCCGTAAATACTTTTCAGATACTTCAATGCCGAAGAAAATGGAAGACGGGGGTGCGGTTGTTCCTGATGGTCCTTCACATGCTCAGGGCGGTTTAAAAATTGTAGATTCAAAATCAAACAAAGTAGTCGCGGAAGGCGAGGGAAGAGAGTTGTATGTCTTCTCCAAGAAGTTTGTGCAAAACAATCCTGATCTGGTTAATGCCATAATGGATGCTTCGAATAACAACAACGGTATCATGCGCCGCCCGGGATGGATGGATGAACAGCCTCGTGTAATTAATATGCCATTGGTTTCCCGTGCCAATCGTTTTCAGCAATTCGAGAACGGCGGACAGATATTGGAATTCATGCAACAGGAAGAAGCCAAGTCCACTAATCCACACGTTCGCACCGGAAGAGTAGTTGTCAATGGAAGACTTGAAGAATTGATAGAGGAGAACATTAGTCTAATGAGGCAAATGAAAAAGCAATTTGACGATGGGCTTAACACCTATATGGTACAAGACGAATTTGACAAATCTCGAAAAGACTGGGAGTTGAAGAAAAAAAATAGCTTGTTGGCTTCGTAATTAAAAGATATTTTTGAGTCACAATTAAAGGTGATATGAAAATAATTTTCTCATTGTGTTTTTTATTAATCCTGAATTTTGAATCAAGGTGTCAAACCAATGACAGCTTACGCATTCAACTTAATAAAGTGATGACCGACCT
>CAZAON010000323.1:0-2017 GCA_964486655.1 uncultured Flavobacteriales bacterium | reverse complement strand
TAGGGGTCACATGTTTATATTAAACGAAGTTTAACACCACACCCGACTCCGGAGGAGTCGAATGTAAATTGACTGCTATTCAAAAAAAGTCTGATAAAATATGAAAGTATCACATTCGATCCCGCTGGGGTCGAAGTATAGTCGGGAAAAGTGCTAATATAAACATATAACCCCTAAACGGGGTCATCACTAATTCAAACCTTTCTCTTGCCTTCCGACATTTCCTAACTTAATGACATTGCCCTGAGTCGAAGGGGAGATAAGTACTTTGTATTTTTACCTTATTCAGGAAACAACGCCATTAACAATTAGAGCTACATAAACGTTTTCTATATCTTTTTTCTTTTACTTTATATTTAATTTTCAGCAAGGTATTTTCTTATGTAGCGGATTGTCATTGCGCCTTCGCCAACTGCAGAGGATATTCCTGTAAGGGCTCCGGATCGAACGTCGCCTGAAGCAAAAATTCCCGGAACACTTGTTTCAGACAAATAGGGTTCTCTGTCCAGTTTCCAGAAAATCGGGTATGATTTTTCTCTTACCAGTTCACGGCCTGTCGTAATAAATCCTTTATCATCCAACTCTAAAGTATTACTTAACCAGCCTGTACCGGGCCTCGCACCAATGTAAATAAACAGAGCTTTGGCAGGAACTGTTTTCTCTTCTTTTGTTTTCGAATTTACTAGCGTAATTTTTTCAAGTGTTGTATCACCATGAACTTATTTAACTTCTGTATTGGCTAAAACTTTTATATTAGGAACACTGCTGATGTTTTCTACTAAATAATTCGCCGCTACTTCTTTCAGTTTATCGCGTCTGATCAGAATATTCACTTCTTTCGCAAACTTACAGAGATACATCGCAGCCTGGCAAGCTGAATTTCCACCTCCAACAATATAAATTACTTCATTACGGCAGGCATGTGCTTCAACAGCTGCCGATCCGTAATAAACTCCCGATCCCGTAAATTTTTCTATGTCCGGTATGTCAAGCCTCGTATACGAAACGCCTGTCGCAATTACGATGGCTTTGCTATGAATAATTGAATCATCATTCAGCTCAACAATTTTATATCCGTCCTGAACCGTAATTTTTCTTACCTCCTGAGGAGCTAAAAATTCTGTTCCAAATCTCCTGGTTTGTGCCATTGCTCTTCTCGTGAGTTCGGCACCGGATAGTCCGGCTGGGAAACCCAGATAATTTTCAATACGCGCACTGCTGCTGGCCTGTCCGCCCGGATTGTTTTTCTCGATCAATAAGACATTCAGTCCTTCACAGGATCCATAAACAGAAGCTGCCAGTCCGGCCGGTCCTGCGCCAATAATTAATACATCATAAACTTTTTGTTCCGGCTTTTGTTTTAATCCCGCGCCGGCGGCCAATTCACTTAATGAAGGGTCACTAAGCACTCTTCCATCTTTTAAAATTACTGCCGGTAAATTACCGGGGGTAATGTTTGCACTGTTTAAATATTTTTCAACTTCAGAATTATTTTCAGCATCCATCCATAGATACGGAATCAGGTTTCCCGAAAGAAATTCTTTCAGCTTATGTGATTTAGGGGACCATTGAAATCCGATTATTCTTATTCCCTCATGATCCGGTTTATAATGAGCATGCCATTCTTCAAGTAAATCATCCACTACGGGATATAATTTTTCTTCAGGCGGATTCCAGGGCTTCAATAAATAATGATCGAGCCTGACTTTGTTAATCGCTTTAATCGCAGCATCAATATCGGAATATGCAGTAAGTAAAATTAGCTTTGTATTTTCAAAAATCTCTTTCGCCTGTTCAAGAAAAGTGACTCCGTCCATTTCAGGCATTCGCTGATCGGATATGATTAATGCAACGGTTCCGTTTTTTAATTTAAGTTCTTTTATTAACTCAAGCGCTTCCGGAGCAGAATCTGTGGATACAACCCGGTAATCATCACGGTATTTATTTCTCATGTCTCGCAAAATCGCGCCGAGCACCTGCTGGTCGTCATCTACCAGGATAATATATGGCTGTTTCA
>CAZAON010000322.1:0-9644 GCA_964486655.1 uncultured Flavobacteriales bacterium | reverse complement strand
ACTGCCTGGCATCCGACCGGTCAGCTTATCGGCGTCATTCGCGAACGTCGCGGAAAATTATTATTAGGCACTTATACGATTGCGAAAAAGAAATATATTGAAGCACCACTCTTTAATTTCGAAAAAGTTTTAGATTTCAGTTATTCACCTGACGGACAGTCAATCGTATTGTCGGCCATTCAGAAAGGTCAGACGGACATTTTCGTATACAACCTTCGCACACGCACTTTCGAGCAGATTACCAAAGATGTTTATGATGATATGAATCCGCGTTTCATCAACGACGGCCGTGCAATCGTCTTTTCTTCTACCAGGGTGAATGATTCTTTGAAGAACGAAACTATTCTGAATACAATACCAAAAGGCAAGTATGATGTTTTCTTCTATGATTATTTTGGAAAATCATCTGTGCTTCGAAGAATTACCAATACGCCCGATTACGATGAACTGCAGCCGATGCAATACGATTCGGCTAACATTGCCTATCTGAGTGATGCAAACGGAATATTCAACCGTTATGTCGCACATCTTGACAGCGCGTTGAGTTATGTCGATACGGTTGAGCATTACCGTATGATCGTAGATAATTATGTCATCACCGATTATCCTCGCAACATAATTTTCCAGGATATCAACCAGTCTCAGAGTCGTGTTGGTGAAATTATTTTCCGTAATGGCCGCTATCATATTTACGTAAATCGTCCGGTTGAGAAGGAACTTAGCATGAGTTCGTTGCCGAATACACAATTCAGAATTGATGAGATTAATAATATTGACCGTGGTCCTAAACCCGAAATGCAGCAACAAACGGTTAAGCAGGACATGACTCGTCTGACTGATATTATTAAACAGGGAGAGGAACCTGATACATCAGTTTCTCCAGCAGTCGATTCCAATACCGTTGACATTGACAATTATGTTTTCCAGAGTGATTTCCCGAAAGCGAAAAGTAAGCGTGAAAAAGAAAGACAGGAGTTAAAGGAAAGAATGATTGAAAATTTCGGAATTAAGATTGATTCTGTTGCTACGGCTCCCGACTCGACTTTTAAACTTCCAACTCAACGTAACTACGAAACAGCTTTTTCTTCCAGTTATTTCGTAACTCAATTATTCGATCATTCACTTCTCAATCAGTCATATCAATTATTTACCGGCGGAGGTGCTGCTTATTATAGTCCGGGTTTTGACGGATATTTTAAATTGGGAATTCGCGACCTTCTTGACGATTACAGAATCACCGGCGGCGTAAAACTTGCCTATGATCTTAACAGCATAGAGTACTTCCTTACGTATGAAAATCTGAAAAAGAGACTAGATAAAAAACTTACTTTTTATCGTCAGTCACTTGAATTAAGCAATGTTTATTTTCAACTTACAACTCATGAATTAAGGTATACCGCTTCATGGCCATTTAGCGACATTACTTCATTGAGAGGTTCCGTTGCATACAGAAATGACCGCTACGTCGCTCTTTCTGTCGATTATAATTCTCTTAATTATCCGAATGAATTTTTAAACTGGGGAACAACCAGACTTGAATTTGTATTTGATAATACTTTGAACACCGGATTGAATTTGTATTACGGAACACGTTTCAAAATATTCGGAGAGTATTATAAACAGGTAGACAGGGAAAATTCGGGTATTGCAATTATTGGCGCTGACTTCAGACATTACCAGAAAATTCATCGCGAATTAATTTGGGCAAATCGCTTCGCCGCGGGAACTTCATTCGGTCCGGAAAGGCTGATTTATTACATGGGTGCGACAGACAACTGGCTGAGTCCTCGATTCAACAATGAAACTCCGATTGATTACTCTCAGAATTATTATTTCCAGGCGCTGGCGACAAATCTTAGAGGCTTTGATCAGAATATTCGTAACGGAAATACTTTCGCATTGATCAACAGTGAAATCAGGTTTCCTGTTTTTAAATACCTGTTAAACCGTCCGATCAAATCTGACTTCGTTCGGAATTTCCAGATCGTTGGTTTCGGAGATATTGGAACCGCATGGAACGGCGGTTCACCATATGATTCAACCAATGCTCTTAATCGTAAAGTTTATTCGCGTTCACCATTTACAATTACTATCATCAGTCAGAATGAACCTATTGTTGGCGGACTAGGTTTCGGACTTCGTAGCCGGATACTTGGTTACTTCATTCGTGCCGACTGGGCGTGGGGAATAGAGAATCGCGTATTCCTGCCGAGTCAGTTTTATTTTTCATTCGGACTTGATTTCTGATAATCGCTACTATGATTTTAAAAATAAAAGAGCTGGCCAAAAAGTATCACTCGGATATTGTTGGTTGTCGCAGACATATTCATGCAAACCCCGAATTATCTTTTCATGAATTCAATACACAGAAATTCGTTGAACAGAAGTTGGCCGAATACGGAGTTACCTCTGTAAAAAGAATGGCTAACACCGGTGTCGTTGCGCTGATTGAAGGGAAGAATCCTTCCAAAAAAGTAACTGCTCTTCGCGCAGATATGGATGCCTTGCCCATTACCGAAACCAATAATGTCGATTACAAATCTTTAAATCCGGGCGTGATGCATGCCTGCGGTCACGATGTTCATACTTCTTCATTACTCGGAGTCGCGAGAATTTTGAATGAATTAAAATCAGAATTTGAAGGAACGGTGAAATTAATTTTTCAGCCCGGTGAGGAAAAACTTCCCGGTGGCGCTTCGATTATGATTAAAGAAGGAGTACTTGAAAATCCAAAACCGGCCTCTGTAATAGGTCAGCATGTAATGCCTCAGATTGAAGCGGGAAAAGTCGGATTCAGAAAAGGGTTATATATGGCAAGTACCGATGAAATTTATGTAAAGGTTAAAGGCAAAGGTGGTCACGGAGCAATGCCTCATCTGACTATCGATCCTGTTCTTATTACCTCACACATGATCGTTGCTTTACAGCAAATTGTAAGTCGTCGTGCAAAACCATCTTTACCTTCAGTACTTTCATTCGGAAAGGTGATTGCAAACGGAGCTACGAATGTGATTCCGGATGAAGTATACCTTGAAGGAACCTTTCGTACACTCAATGAAGAATGGCGTGATGAAGCACACAGGCTGATGAAAAAAATGGCCGAATCAATTGCGGAAGGCATGGGAGGGAAGTGTGAGTTTGAAATCCGCAGAGGGTATCCATTTTTGATCAATGATGATGCGACAACAGATCGTGCCCGGAAAGCAGCTGAAGAATATGTGGGTAAACAAAATGTGGAAGATCTTGAGATCTGGATGGCAGCGGAAGATTTCAGCTTTTTTACACAGCAGGCTCCTGCCTGTTTTTATCGTCTCGGCGTTCGTAATGAAAAGCAGGGAATAGTTTCACCCGTACATACGTCAACTTTTAATATTGACGAATCTGCCCTGGAAACGGGAATGGGGTTGATGGCGTATATGGCGGTACGGGAACTGGGGAACAGTTAATTCAATTACGAATTACGAATGACGAATTACGAATATCCTGCTATTCGTCATTCGTCATTCGTCATTCGTAATTCGTAATTGCATTAAGCGTCTATCTTCGCATATTTCGAATTCTGCTCAATAAAATCTCTGCGTGGCGGGACATCATCGCCCATCAACATGGAGAAAATTCTGTCAGCTTCGAGTGCGCTGTCGATTGTAACTCTGCGTAAAGTTCTCGTCTCAGGATTCATGGTTGTATCCCAAAGCTGCTCGGCATTCATTTCTCCGAGACCCTTGTAACGCTGAATTCCGACATTTTCTTCTTTACCATCACCGGCTAATTGCTTTACAGCTGCCATACGTTGTTCGTCTGTCCACGCATAAATTTGCTCTTTACCTTTTTTAACGAGGTAGAGTGGAGGAGTGGCGATATAAAGGTATCCTTGTTCGACAAGCTCTTTAAGATGTCTGAAGAAGAAGGTGAGAATAAGAGTCGTAATGTGTGATCCGTCCACATCGGCATCGGTCATGATGACAATTTTATGGTAACGGAGTTTTTCAGTATTGAGGGGACGGCCTTCTTTGTTTTCATCTTTGAAAACTCCAAGGGCGGTATAGATGTTCCGGATCTCTTCGTTTTCATAGATGCGGTATTCCATCGCTTTCTCAACGTTGAGAATTTTACCGCGCAATGGAAGTATCGCCTGGAATCTGCGGTTACGACCCTGCTTGGCTGTTCCGCCGGCTGAATCTCCCTCGACCAGATATAATTCGCAACCACCCGGATCAGTATCACTGCAATCGGAAAGTTTTCCGGGTAATCCGCTTCCTGTTAAAACACTTTTTCTTTGTACGAGTTCACGCGCTTTGCGTGCGGCATGTCGTGCAGTAGCGGCAAGGATCACCTTGTCGACGATCATTTTAGCTTCACGCGGATTCTCTTCAAGAAAATTCGCAAGCATCTCACTCACCGCCTGATCAACAGCTCCCATAACTTCGTTGTTACCGAGTTTGGTTTTTGTCTGTCCTTCGAATTGCGGCTCCTGAACTTTTACTGATACGATTGCTGTAAGTCCCTCGCGAAAGTCATCGCCGGAAATTTCAAACTTTAATCGTTCAAAGAGGCCTGACTTATCTGCGTATGATTTTAAGGTACGAGTAAGTGCTCTTCTGAATCCCGCAAGGTGTGTTCCGCCTTCGTGAGTGTTAATATTGTTTACGTACGAATAAATGTTCTCATTGAATCCTGTATTGTACTGCATGGCAACTTCAACAGGAACACCTGAACGTTCACCTTCCATGTAAATCGGATTCGCGGTAAGCTTCTCTCGATTTTCGTCTAGGTATTGAACGAATTCTTTTAATCCGCCTTCACTGTAAAATGAATCGGTTCTGAATTTACCTTCCGCATCGGCCTGACGCTCATCGGTAATATTCAGACGAATGTTTTTATTAAGGAATGCAAGTTCTCTTAACCGGGTTGCTAAAATGTCGTAGTGATAATCGTCGGTGATGAAGATTGAATTATCAGGAGTAAATGTAATCTCAGTACCGGTACGTGTCGTTTCTCCGATTTGTTTAACCGGATACATCGGTTTGCCGCGTTCGTATTCCTGGATAAATATTTTTCCGTCACGATGAACTTCTGCTTTTAAATGAGTCGACAATGCATTTACACACGATACACCCACTCCGTGTAATCCTCCTGATACTTTATAGGAATCTTTATCGAATTTACCACCTGCATGCAATACAGTCATTACAACTTCCAATGCACTCTTCTGTTCTTTCTGGTGGAAGTCGGTTGGAATACCTCTTCCGTCATCAATGACACGAATGGAATTGCCCGGTAGTATGGTTACGTCGATGTTTTTGCAATAGCCGGCAAGAGCTTCGTCGATCGAGTTGTCGACCACCTCATATACGAGATGGTGTAAACCTTTCATGCCGATATCGCCGATATACATGGCCGGACGTTTACGCACGGCTTCGAGCCCTTCGAGTACCTGGATACTGTCGGCTGAATATTCTGGTTGTACTTTTTTGTCTGTTGTGATAGGACTGGTTTCTTTCACCTGTGAATTAATAAGTTGACTCATAATATGTTTTGACTATTCCCCCCGCATTGCCTGAATCAAAGTAAAAGGCAACAAAAAAACTGATTTGTTATGTCAGTTTTGAATTGTTTCAAATATACAAAAAAGTGCCCTTTATACCAAGCATTTTAAGGCTAAAATATTTATTTAATCAACAATTTAATTAACTGTATTTCAGGGCATTACAAAGACCCTAAAAGCCGGGTTTTCAACAGCTTTTTCAGCCCGATTTTTAATAAAAACCTGAACTCAAAATGGCCAATTTATAATCCGGAAAATTCTGTAAAAGCATTAAAAATTCTTCGTAAAAAATTTTCAAAAAATATCATAAAATATTATTGCGGTCTTTTTTTTAGTCGTTAGGATTTTTCTGTTCAGCAATAAAACAATTATTTCAATGAACTAAGAACAAAAGGTGTACAATCATCAGGCAAGTAAATTTAATTTTCTCGCAGAGACGCAGAGCCGCAGTTGAAACAACAGTAATCTTAGTACCCCCCAACCCGAAACCCGAAACCCGAAACTTTTTCATAGAGATACTTCAATCCAGCAGCACCCCAACCCGAAACCGAAACCCGATACAGTGTTCCGACATCTCTTCAAACCTGCAGCCCCCTAGTACTCCAGGTCCAGATCAAACCTAGTCTTCAAATCATTCAGCTTCGGATTTTGCTCTGCCAGTTTTTTGAATTTCTCTGATGGCGAATAAGCATTTGTTCCCGTTGTTTCGATAACAACTTCCGATTTTAAATTGATTTTATAGTTCGACAGATTTTTTCGCAGGTAGGCGAGTAGTGTTGTTTTAATTTCATTCAGATCCTTGTCGAGTGCGGCACTGTCTACAGCAAAATA
Organism: uncultured Flavobacteriales bacterium; assembly: GCA_964486655.1. GTDB lineage: Bacteria > Bacteroidota > Bacteroidia > AKYH767-A > 2013-40CM-41-45 > JADKIH01. Next base: position 3,268 of record CAZAON010000322.1, on the reverse strand, counting down.
AATCTGAAAATTATCCAATAGTTGAGGTGTACGTTTTAAAAATGCCAGGTGTAAAGACATCCGGCCCTCTTTATTCAGTTGCTCGGCAAATTGTCTCCAGTAAAATTCAAGCGTTTTGGAGTCGAAAGGTTTTTCCAGATCAGGTAAAACTTCTTCAGTCGCTACCGGAGTTTTTTTTTGATCCTCACCCGTTTTCTTCCCGCTTATTGAAATTGTTTTTTTAACGGGAGAAGTTGTTCCTGTTTTAGGCGTACTTGCGGGAGGAGTTTCTAAAGCCGGTGCAGCGACTACCGGTTGTACAGGAGGAGCAGCTGCTTTTGTTTCCTGGGGTTGAGGTGCAGCAGCGACCGGTGCTGGTGTTACCGGTACCGGCGGATTTATTTTTAACGGAGCTGCGGCTAATGGTTCAACTTTTTTTTTGAAAGCCTCCGAAGATGCTCCGGCCGAAGTCGACATTTTAAGTAATGTAAGTTCGATGAGCAGACGCTGATTACGGGCACTCCTGTAACTTACATCGGCTTTACCTGCAAGATCAAGCTGGTTTAGCAGCCATCCGCTCTCGCAGAACTTTGACTGAACACGGTATTTTTCTCTGACCGACGGACTGACTTCCAACAGAACAAGAGTAGATTCATCTTTGCACATCAACAGGTCACGGAAATGTGAGGCGAGTCCGTTTATGAAATTATGCGGATCAAATCCGTTATTCATAATTTCATTCAGCGTTAACAATACATTCGAATAGTTTCCGGCTATTAAATCATCCGTCACCCTGAAATAATAATCGTAATCCAGAATATTCAGATTCTGAATAACGGCCTTATATGTAAGCTTTTTACCCGCGAAACTAACGAGCTGGTCAAAGAGACTCAGTGAATCACGCAAAGCGCCGTCAGCCTTTTGAGCGATGATATGCAACGCATCTTCCTCGGCATCTACATTTTCTTTCGATGCAATCTGCTGCAGGTGTTTTACTATATCATCAACACCAATTCTGCTAAAATCAAAAATCTGGCAGCGGGAAAGTATGGTCGGAATGATTTATGCTTCTCAGTAGTAGCCAGAATAAATATTGCATATGGAGGTGGTTCTTCAAGTGTCTTCAGGAATGCGTTGAATGCAGCCGTACTGAGCATGTGAACCTCATCAATGATATAGATCTTAAACTTGCCTGATTGAGGCGGGTAACGAACCTGATCAACAAGCGCACGAATATCATCGACCGAATTATTCGAAGCCGCATCTAATTCATAAATGTTAAACGACCTTCCTTCGTTGAAGGCAACGCATGATTCACAAACATTACATGCTTCCGAATTTTCACTGATATTTTGGCAATTGATTGTCTTTGCAAGAATGCGGGCTGTGGTGGTTTTACCAACGCCACGCGGACCGGTAAAAAGAAATGCCTGAGCAAGATGATTGTTGCGAATTGCATTCTTCAGCGTCTGGGTAATACTGGGCTGTCCGACTACCGTTTCAAATGTTACAGGCCTGTACTTACGGGCACTGACGATAAATTTGTCCATGAGGGGTAAAGATACAAATATGTTGCGGGTTTCGGGTTACGGGTTTCGGTTTTCAAAGCAATTATTAAAAGGTAGAAATCAGAATCTTAATTTGGTGTTGCTTATTCTGCATTTGACATTCCTTATTTTCTGCATCCCGCCATAGTAAAGCTTAACCCGAAACTAGTAACCCGAAACCCGCAACAGAGAAGCGATTGCATCAAAAGTTTTCAACAAACTCCACTATTTATGAACATTTGCGGTTAAAAACATTGTGAATATCGTATCCCTACCTACTTTTAACCACCATAAATTAAATCACTAAAAACAAAAATCAAATGAACAAAGCTGAACTAGTTGATGCAATGGCATCAGAAGCAAAGATCACTAAAGCTGATGCTTCACGTGCTTTAGAAGCATTCATGAATGTAACTTCTAAAACTCTGAAAAAAGGAGAGCGCGTTGCTCTTATCGGATTTGGTACTTTCACTGTTGCTAAGCGTTCTGCTCGTAATGGCCGCAATCCTCAAACCGGTAAGCCGATTAAGATTGCTGCAAAGCGTGTAGCTAAATTCAAAGCTGGCGCTGAATTATCAGCTAAGGTGAAGTAATTCATCTTTTCAAAAAAAAAGCCTCGCATTGCGAGGCTTTTTTTTATTGAATATTTAAAATTAAATAGAGAAAATTAATTTGGAATGGAATATTTATATATTAATCACTCTTTGATGGAAGTCTAAACTACTTTTAATTAGGAAGAGATTAATTAAATATCATTTTTCTATTCCCGCCTTTTCAGTTGCCACTAAACACAGGTTTTCTCTTTTCCAGAAACGATTTTACACCCTCTTTGAAATCATTCGTCATCGCCGCCTCAACTTGCAGTGCCGCTTCCATCTGTAATTGCTCATCAAGCGGATGATGATACGATTCATTCAATAACATCTTCGTTAGTCCAATTCCTTTCGTCGGCATTTGTGCAAGCGTATTTGCAATTACTAATGCCTCTTCAATTAATTTTTCATCTTCAAAAACTTTATAAATCATTCCCATCGCCAATGCATCATCGGCCGAAACTTTTTCTCCAAGTATCATCAGTGCAGACGCACGCTGAAAACCGATCATTCGCGGAAGAAAAAATGTTCCGCCACTGTCCGGTATCAATCCGATCTTGCTGAATGCCTGAATGAAAGCGGATGACTTCCCCGCTACAACAATATCACAGCACAATGCAATATTCGCCCCCGCTCCCGCGGCAACTCCGTTCACAGCACATACTACAGGCTTCTGCATCTCACGTATCAATGTGATGATCGGATTATAATGCTCTTCAACAATTTTCTGAATGCCCGGCCCTTGCGGATTCATCGCCTCCGACAAATCCTGTCCCGCCGAAAAGGCCTTTCCTTCTCCCGTTAATAACACAGCCCGAACACTGTCATTCGAACTGCAATCATTCAATGCCTTCTGTAATTGAAGCGACATCTCACGAACAAAGCTATTAAATTTTTCAGGACGGTTAAGAGTGATACGGCCAACACCATTTTCAATGGTTAATTTTATCATGAGTTTGAGTTTTTAATATTTAGGTGGAAAATAATTTCGAATAAAATTAGACATTTTGAATTTATTATATCGTTCGAATAATAAATAAATCTGCCCGAATATCTAATTATACCAGGTACACTTGAGTTTCCGAATAATTGATTTCTCGCAGAGACGCCGAGGCGCAGTTAGGGCAGTAGAAGATTTGTTTGCATATT
>CAZAON010000321.1:0-10092 GCA_964486655.1 uncultured Flavobacteriales bacterium | reverse complement strand
GAAACTCCTATTCTATCCGTTGAACTACGGGGCCGGTTTTAAGGAGCGCAAATATAGTTCATTTGGTATTATCCAGCCGAGTATCACAAGGTCTTTTGTAGATAGACTTAAGAAATTCTTTTCCAATACCTGATTTCAGATATACTTCACGAGCCCTGGCTTCAATTCGTGTTTCAAATTCCTCGACATGAATTAAGCTCCATGGTCGGTATGGCCTGGTTGAAATTGTTTTACCACAATTGTGTTGATGAAGCCTTGAGTTAACATTACCTGTCATTCCCACATAAATTCTTCCATCAACTTCACTTTTGATTGCATACGTATAAAACATAGATTAAATTTTTGTGAAGTTAATGAGCATGACTACGATACAACAACTGCATTTATTAGGGAAAATCAAAAAATAAAATCTAAATAAAAATGAATAATGTTTTAAAAGAAGAATTACTTCTTTAAACAAAAAAATTTACTTTGAAAAATGAATCTAACTGCTATCCGGAGTTTAGGAAACTCCCCTGCCTGCCGGCAGGCAGGTATTCTATCCGTTGAACTACGGGGCCAGTAAAGGGAGCGCAATTTAGCCCATTTTTTTGAAAATTACCGGTCCGCACAATAGACTGATTATTATACAAGTACAATAAGAAAGAGCTTGATCCATTGATACAAAAACAAAAGATCCCGAAAACTACCGGGACCTTCTGACACTAAAAACGGGTTTTGCTATTTTCAAGGCATCAACACCGAGTCGATAACAAATGTTACACCGTTACTATCCATTACATCAGCGATTTCGATTTTTGAATTTCATAGTTTAATTTTTTTAAGGTTGATTAATTGCTTTTTTAGGACATACGGGATAGGGCCGGGGTACGGATTTCAGAAAGCAAAAAGAATTGGAAGAGGGTGGATTTTAGTGAATTAGGAAAAGTAATCCGTGGGGGAAAAGTGGATTAAGGGGATTTGATTTGGGGGTGTAGGCTGATGATTGATTAGTGAAAGTTTCGGTGTAAGAGTAAGACTCAGAGTAAGACTTAGAGTAAGTCTTAGAGTAAGTTTAAGTTTAAGAGTAAGTTAAAGAATACCACCCTCTTTCATTTCAATAACCAATTCATGGCAGGTTGATTTATTCGTCTTCTTTAATAAATTTCTTCTATGGGTATTTACGGTGTTCACACTTAGAAAAAGTTTATCGGCAATTTCACTGCTATCCAAACCTAAGGCAATTAATTTTAAAATATCGTATTCACGCGGAGAAAAAAGACGACCTAATTTGAGTAATTTATCATCAGGGTATCTGAAATTTTCCTTCTCTTCACCTAAGTAATAATGGTATGTATGTTTGCCTTTATCCAAGTGGGAGATATCAGTAAATGAAAGCAATGCATAAACTGTTTTTACATTAATGTTGCTGTAAAATAAAAAACCCTGAAACAGGACATTTGTAAATTTGATATTATTATTCAGCCGGAAATTTGATGAAATTATTCTAATTCCACCTCCCTGTATCAGCAGATCCTGAGCTGTTTTGAAATATTTTGCCCTGGCAAGATTATATCGTTCCAGGTCATCGGGATGTAATTTTGTAAACATAACGGAAAAGTCAAATTCATGTGGTTCAATTCCGATAAAATTTTTAATTCCGTTACTGACATAAAATAAATCAAATTTTAAGCAATCATGAACATGAAAGAACTGATTACTCTGTTTTAGCTTTTCCTCTAACTGATTAATAAATGAATCATTCCGGTCGATATTCTGAAAGCCCTGTGCTTCATATTTTTTTATGAAGTCAAAATACATGGAATAATCTTTAGATTTCATTATACCTCTTTCGCAATTTAAATTTAGCAATATTAAGCAAAAAGACAAATAGAAGGTTCATTTCGGTAATTGTTCTGATTAAATATTATCTCTCCCGGCTCCGATCCGGTACCGGCATATAATCGCCAATATCGGCCGCCGGATCGAGGGAATTTTTCATTTTTGACCCATTACTTTCATTTCCGTCATTTTCTGAATGAGAAATAAATATTGTAATATGTAAGTTTTCATTTGATTTTAAATTAACATGATCTATTTATTGGAGTATATATTTAATCATGAAAAAAATATTCTACTTATTAGTTTTCTCTCTGTTTATAAGTAATAATACATATTCTCAGATGGATAACCTGGTGAATGTTAGTCCGAACTGGATTGCATCACCGGCCAGAAATGCCGCTTCAGACGCTGCAGATATCGTGGTTTACAATCCGGCCGCAGCGGTAAGATTAAGCGAAGGATTGCACCTGAACATAGGAAACCAATCATTGTTCCGCAAGCCAAATCATACCTATGATCTGGGTATGGGGTCGAAAACAGCTGCTCAGTCGGGCAGCGATCCGTTTTTACCAAACATCTTTGCTGTTTATTCCAAAAGTAATTGGGCAGTAAGCACAGGAGTATTTATCTCCGGCGGAGGTGCAACTATTAATTATCCGAAAGGATCGATTACCACCGACATGATCGGGTTTCAGGCTGTTATGTCAACAGAGGGCGCCTATTCAGAAGCTAATGCGCAATTTCTCAAGGCCAGCTCATATTATGTAACAGGTACTGTAGGTGCTTCATATAAGTTTAATGATGCAGTATCGGCATCAATTAATCTTCGTTATTTAAGTGGAATGAATTCAACTAGAGCGGGGTTAAGTCTGGCGGCTTCTCCGGTTTCTTTGCCTGATATGCCAATGGAAATCGATTTCGATGAATCGGCTAACGGATTTGGAGCAGTTGCGGGTATTTTTGTGAAAGCTACATCGGCACTTGATTTATCATTACGTTATGAGACTCAGGTGAAAATGGATTTCGAGACGAAAATGAATAAGGATGACATGGGAATTATTGCAGATGGTTCTAAAAACCGCCGCGATCTTCCTGCAGTACTTGCATTCGGAACATCGTATAAATTCACTGATAATTTATCGTTACTAATGGATGTAAATTACTACTTCCAGGAGAATGCGGATTGGGGAAATACGATGAATGCTAACGGAGAAACAATTTCTCTTTCAAAAGCGGCCGGTAATGCAGTAACTTATTGCATGGCCATAAATTATATGATGACGGAAAAATTCGGATTCAGCGCCGGCGCCGGATATACCGATTATCTGTATAATGATATAGATGCTTACTACACTCATACGGGTGTATTTGAAACGGTTCAGAATGATAATATTAATTTGAATATAGGATGTTCATACAAGGTCGGAATAGTAACACTTAACGCCGGATATATGAATACTTCCTGGGCAAATGATGTTAAAGTAAATGCATTAATGGTGGCGCCTGACAACCAGGTAACGATCAACAATTCGATGAATGTAATCGGAGTCGGAGCGGATATAAAATTTTAATACACGTAAACAGCCAACATATATTAAGACAAAACGCGGGATTTATATTCCGCGTTTTTTTTGTAAAATTAATTTCAATTTTTCTGATATTAATTTCCAGAATATTTCAGTATCGGACTAATAAGTTAACTACCAAGAAGCTTCCTCTGTCTTCGATGAATCTTTAACCAGCTCGAGAATTCCCTTTAACTCTTTTTCGGTTAGCTCGCGTACTTCTCCGGGTTTTAAATTTGCGAGGGATATGTTCATAATCCTGATGCGTTTCAGCCTGACTACTTCATAGTCGAGGTAAGTACACATACGGCGAATCTGGCGATTGAGGCCCTGAGTCAGAATGATACGAAACTGATCGGGCCCTTCTTTTTTTACAAAACATTTTTTGGTAACCGTATCGAGTATTGGAATACCTGCAGCCATTTTAGTAATAAAGTCGTCGGTAATTATTTTATTCGTTCTGACGATGTATTCCTTTTCATGATTATTGCCGGCTCTCAGAATTTTATTTACGATGTTTCCATCGCTTGTGAGTAAAATAAGTCCTTCCGAATCCTTATCCAGCCTGCCGATCGGAAAAATTCTTTCCGGATAATTAATATAATCAATGATATTGCCTTCAATGGCAGTATCCGTTGTACACGTAATTCCGCGTGGTTTATTAAATGCCAGATAAACCGATTCAGGTTTTGAGTTCAGCGGTTTTCCGTCTATGGTGATTTTATCGGTTTGCGAAATTTGCATTCCTACCACAGCGATCTTTCCATTTACTTTTACCCGTTTCGCTTCAATAAGACGGTCGGCTTCCCTTCTTGAACAGTAGCCGGTCTCACTGATTGCCTTATTTAACCGAATGGTCTGTGACTCCATGAATGCAAGTACGGGATTTTATACAATTAAAAAACTTCTTTCAGCTTAATCTTTTTACCATTAAACACTACATCATCTCCGCTTTTTTTACTTGCGAATATTTTACCAATGGGTGAATTAATTGAAATGAAAAATATTTTCCCGAATTCGGTATCCTGTATTCCTAAACCAGTGAGAAAAAAATAACTGCCAGAATCTGTTTCAACATACGACCCCGCCGAAACTGAAGAATAAATAATGGTTACATCTGTTTGCTGAGCATACGATAAGTCCTTTTGGGCAGAGTCGAGCTGGCGGGCGTGAATTTCCCGATCGAGAAGTGCCATTGACCTGGATGTTTCATGCTTATCCCCAACCGTGCTTTTGTCTTCGCTGTTGGCAGCATGTTGAGCTTCATCCATTGCGGCAGACGCATGATCCACGCGTTCATGCAGAAGTGTTAGAGCAACTTCCTTCAGTGATAATTTTAAATGTAATTTTTCTTTTTCCGTCATCGAATAGAATAATAAAAATCAAAAGGTGACAGATTTTCCGTCACCTTTTGATTAATACCCTTCTCATATGAAATAATATATGAGAATATAATTTATCAGTAAGAAATCTGAATTATTCCTTTACAAATTTCTGTGTAAATGTTCTGTCTGCTGTTTCAATATTCACCAGGTAAAATCCGGCATTCAGGTAATCGACTGCAATCTGTTGATTTTTCATGGAGAAGTTTCCGGCATCAGAATAAACAACTTTGCCTGTAATATCCGTAATTGTTGTTTTCAGTATTTTTTCATTCGCGGCAAAATCAATATTCAGATATTCCGTGGCAGGATTCGGAGAGATATGCAGGAATTTATTCAGGTCAAGTTTGCTGAGTCCGGTGAAGCTGTTTTGATTTATATAACTGCCTGAAAACTGATTATTCAGACTTGCGATGTTGCAGAGATAATAGTGTGTACCGGGTGTTACATAAATATAATTATCGCTCGTATATGAGTTGAAAGAGAAGCTTGTCGAATCAGTATAGTTTTCGACCAGGTGCAGGCGAAGTACAGTTGAAATGGATCCCCATGGCAGCATTAATGTTCCGTAGGCGTCTGCATTTACATCGACAGTACCTTGTCGGTAAAAGATATAACCTCCGGCGGTAAATGTTGCAGTATATGAATCGGTGAATGTTGTTGTGTAGGTGCAAGGGTAATTCATGATTACTTCGTCATCAGAGTAAGGCATGATAACACCGCCGGCATCAATTCCTGCGCGTGCGATAAAATTACTGTTGGCATTTACGTATTCAAGACCGGTTCCTGTTATATCACCTGCAACTGTTGCAGAAGGAAAGCTTGCTGCATGAATGGTGGTTGCGGGATCAATATAATTTGCCGTTACACTGTCATTCGGTGATACCTGGGAGAAGTCCCAGGTGACGCCGGCTCCAGCCGGACCGCCATCGAAAGGGAAGGGGGTAAAGGTGTAGAAATTTACGGAGTATCCGATGTACGGATTAAAATCTGCCGCTGTTATTGTTGGTTGTGCGTTTACGCTGACAAAAACAGAGAGGATAATTGATAATAGTGAGTAGAGTTTTTTCATAGTGTGGTATTTTGCTCAAATGTAAAAAAAACAGACAATAAACTGATTAGTCTCATAAAAGGAAATGGGTTCTTTTCAGGGAAATCAGAAAAAATTTCTGTTAATTTTGCACAGATTTAATTCTAACCTTTAAAACGTATAACATGTCACTTCGTCTCGGCGATATCGCGCCAAATTTCACAGCAGAAACCACAGAAGGCAAAATTGATTTCCACCAATGGATCGGGGATAAATGGGCCATTCTTTTCTCACATCCGGCCGATTTTACACCGGTCTGCACTACCGAGCTGGGCACTGCAGCCAAGCTTAAAAATGATTTCGAAAAACGAAATGTAAAAATGATTGCAATCAGTGTCGACGGTATCGATGACCATAAGAAATGGATTAATGATATCAACGAGACTCAGAATACACGGGTGAATTTTCCCCTGATAGCTGATCCGGACAAGAGCATTGCGAACCTGTATGATATGATTCACCCAAATGCAAACGATAAGCAGACGGTGCGGTCGGTTTTCATTATTGGACCCGACAAGAAGGTCAAATTAATGATTACCTATCCGGCCTCAACCGGCAGAAACTTCACGGAATTGTTACGGGTAATCGACTCCCTTCAGCTTACTTCCAATTACAGCGTAGCTACCCCGGCAAACTGGAAAAACGGCGAAGATTGCATAATTTCATTGGCAGTTACCAATGAGGAAGCCGATAAGAAGTTTCCAAAAGGCTATAAAATTGTGAAGCCGTATTTAAGGGTGACCCCGCAGCCGAACTTGTAGAGAGTCAATTACAAATTACAAACGCAATAGGCGGAATATCTAACTTCCTAATTGCAATTTCAAAAGAAAGTCCGAGTTTGAGTCCGGTAAACGGACTCAGACTCGGACTCAGACTCGGACTGAAATGCTAGGGGTTGTAGGAATCTGCCCCTCGTTTTTATGGAATTTCCAGATCATTTTTTCTAAAACCGGAGTCTTTCAAGCTCAGGTCCCCGTAATTTTTAATATGTAATTTTTAATTTCAAATAACCCCGTTTTATAAGCCCTTTTTCATTCACCAAAATAGGTCTTGCAGAATTGAAAAATTCTTTTACCTTTCCCACCGTCTATCCAAAAAACCGTGTCATGAAAAAAATTCTGACAATTTCATTTTTATTTTTTGCAACATCTGCAATTGCACAAAGAACAGCACAAGTTGCATTTTCCACAGGCGTAGTTAACTACGTAGGAGATCTTGGTAACGAAAAATATTTTCCATACTCTTCCGCAAGTATGGGAACTGCTGTTACCATTCGTGATTTTATTAATGATCCGAAGCGCAGTGGAACTAAGTATGCAGTCCTTGATATGCAACTTCGTTTCAGTTGGCATCGTTTGCAATATGATGAAGTAAATCCGATTGGCGACAAGTCAGGTACTGATCTAAGAAATTACCGAAGAGGGATTGGTTTTAAAAATGATTTGTACGGAGCTGAGGTAGATTTCACATATAATATCTATCCGAATCGCTTCGCGCCACTTTCAAAGATTAAATATTGTTTCTTTTTCTCCGCGGGAATCGGCGCATTCTATGGTCAGCCGAAAGCTGATTTATTCAGAGGTTCCCCTTCTCTTGAAAACAGATATTACAACTGGTCAGACGGCAGTATACACGATGTAGCCGAAAATCCAAAGACACCGGGAAATATTATTCAGAAGGATGGAGAATATGAAACGAATCTGCACGACTGGCATACAGAAGGTCAGGGGTATAACCTGGAAAATAACAGCAGTCAGCCTTACAGCAATTTTAATATCGGAATTCCTGTTGGCGGCGGACTGCGTTACATTTACAATAAGCAGTTAACTTTTTCGGCCGAATTTAATTATTACTTCCTGCTGACTGATTACATTGATGATGTGAGCGATCGTTATGCAACGTATGATGAACTCCGCGCTTCATTCCCTGAATCAAAGCAGTATGAAATGGCAAAATATATTTCTGATCCATCGGGTCAGGGAACAACAGGAGTTTCAAGTCTGGCCAGCCGTCGGGGAAATGTTGAAACCAATGATGCCTTCACATATATAAGCATAGAAGCGGCTTATAAATTTGTTTGGAAGAAAAGAGGGGTTTACGGGCAGGGAAGGAATTGATTGTAGCGGAGTGTTGCGTGGTATTCCAAAATATTCCAGGATTCCAATATTCCACGATTCCAGAATTCCATTATTCCATAATTCCAGGATTCCAGAATTGCGGGGCTCTAATATTCCAATATTCCAATATTCCAGAATTCCATTATTCCAACAATTCTATTTCGGGCTAAGACAGATCTTCAATATTCATTCTTCTCCCGATTACTATCGGGACTTCAATAACCCAGCGCTTTTTTCAGCTCTTCAAGTTTTGGTGATAAGATAATTTCAGTTCTGCGGTTTTTCTTTCTGGCTTCAGCGGTATTCGCGGGATCAATTGGTTTGTAAGGTCCGCAACCTGTAGCCGTAACTCTCTTCTCATCGATTGTTTTATCGGCCAGAATGATCTTTACAACCGATGTTGCGCGAAGTACACTAAGCTCCCAGTTATCCCTTGCTCCGCTAGGCAATGTACCGCTGATTGGAACATTGTCAGTATGTCCTTCGACCATAATACTGATGTCTTTATTATTAGCAAGTACTTTGGATAAATCTTTCAGAGCGCTTTCGCCTTTCTTTTCGATAACAGTACTTCCTGAGGCGAACAATAGTCTCTCTTCCATAGAAACATAAACACGGCCTTCCTTTTCATAGACGGTTAATCCGTTATTCTCATATCCCATCAATGCAGAGCTAACTGAATTTTTAAGGCGATTCATGGTACTGTCGTTCTTTTTCAGGACAGCTTCCAGTTCGTCTACTCTTTCATGTTGTTCACGCAATGCAATTGAATCACGTTTGATACGATCTTCCCTCGACTGGAGGTCTTCCTGTGCCTTATTCAGTTGCATGATTAGTTTCCGGGTATCTTCAGTATTACCGGCCAGCAGCTTTTCATTATTTACTAAAAGCCTGTCGTAAGACAAAGTTAATTCATGATGCAAAGCCGACATTCGCTGGTTTGCATTCCCTAAATCAGCCGTATCTTTCTTCAGCCGTTCAATATTTTTCTGCAACTCTGACATGGCCGACTTTAGTTCGGTATTTTCAACTGTCAGCGACTGATTGCTTTCTGTCAGCTTTGTATTCTGTTCGTTGCAATCCTTTTCCCGTTTCGTTGCATCTTCGAGCTGTTTGGCAGGAACGCAGCTGAAAAGTCCGGTTATTATCAGAACCATTGTAAGGTAAACCGGCAATTTGCCAACTTCTATTTTCATAATTTATTATTTTCGCTATTAATTACGTAAAAGTACGGCCGTCTGTCCCTGATTTCAGGCCAATGGCATAAAATTTTCAACAGTCAGAAAAAACATTTATAGCTTTAAATACGTTTCAATTAAAGGTAAAAGGTCATATCATGCAATTCCTCAACAAGAACTGGATTACAGAAAATCAAATTGACTTCGAATACAAGAAGTATATACTGTTAGCCTATCTGCAACATGTGAGCGAAAATTTTACAGAATACAGGTTGTATCCTTACCTGAGCGACCTGGTGGAGCATTACAGGAATCTCAAGACGATAAAGGATAATAAGCAGCATCTGTACAATCTTTTTCCGGGCAGAATGAAAGGGGCTGACTTCGAACAATTCAAGCTTATTTATGAGAAGATAGTGGAAGACGATGCGTTGATGCAGGAAATTGAAAGCATACTGGAATTTTCGATTCCTCAAATGGAAAGTTACCTGAAAGAGGGGAAGAAAATATATGACTTTGTTGAGGAACGCCTTAAAGTTTTCCCTGTTGGTGTTATTCCACTCAATTCTGAAAGTGGTTATCTGCTTTTGAAAGACGGTACAAATCCTGAAACCAGGGTATACGAATTTCACATCAGCATATTTGAAAATCCGGTCGAGAAATTCAGAGGCATTAATCTCGAATATGTAAAGTCATATGAGAAAAGTCTGATGAACACATTCGAAGCGATAAAAAGTGATCTGATCAGATTCAATAAAAGCCTTCCAAATCCGGCTACCTATGTCATCGAAACGGATATGGATATTCCATTTCTGGAAACGTTTTTACCATTGGCAAAGCGAACGCTGGTCAAGAGGATCGCTGGGATGGCGTAGGGGGGGGCTGCGGGCTGAAACGGTGTCTTAGGTGTCGTTTCGGGTTTTGGGTTTCGGGTTACCT
>CAZAON010000320.1:0-13931 GCA_964486655.1 uncultured Flavobacteriales bacterium | reverse complement strand
GCTGAAAACCGAATAGAGTAAGCACAAACAGTTAAACAATTTATAAAATGATAAACGGAATACACGTTCTCATTTATAGCAGGAAAGCTGCAGCGGATAAAAAGTTTTTTAAAGAAATTCTGAAGTGTCCAAGCGTTGATGTTGGCGGTGGCTGGCTCATTTTCGGGTTGCCTCCGTCTGAGCTTGCATTTCATCCGTCTCCCGATGATATCTCCACTGAATTGTATTTGATGTGCGATAATATTCATTTGTTCGTTGAAAAGATGAAGAAACATAATATAGAGTGCGGGCGAATTGGAAGTCAGGCATGGGGTTTTCATACCAAATTAGTTTTACCAAGTGGCGGAAAGCTGGGAGTGTATCAACCAAAACACGAGAGACCAAAGCCAATGAAAGTAAAAAGCGCATCAACGAAATTTGTCTCAAAGAAAAAAGCAGCTACAAAAACCAGAAAGAAAAAATGACAATGCAAACTTCAGCAGGCGACATCACCTTAAGCTAATTTTCGTGCAGAAAACGAGCGGATTAGTTTCAATCCAAAATAGCACGTAAGCATAACAGTAAGATTAAAAGAAATAAAATAATAAGGGTTTTGAGAGGTAAATAAAGAGTTGAGCCTCTATTGAACAGTACATGTAAACGAATGGTTGCGGTTCTAAACCCTTCTTCGCTATGCACAATTTAATAATTATGAACAAATGATTGTACTAAATTAAATTAGTTCAATGAACAGACAAATAAGTTTAATTATTTTCTTTTTGACTTGCGCTTGTATTCTTTTTACTTCTTGTGATAAAGAGCATATAAAAGACTACTACGTGGAAAATGCATTGAGCGACTCAATTATTTTAAAATATAAAACTGGAGAAGGAGTTATAGCGAAAAATATAGCTCCTCAAAGTACGGTTCTAATATACGTTAACAGTTATGTTTTTGGAACAGTCGGAGTTGATGACGCCAGATACAATGATGAAATTTCTAATATTTCTGTTAAAAAAGATACAGTTGAGAAAAATGTTGATGAATCACATTGGAAATATGAAGAACTAGATAAGTATCATGCAAAATATATGATGAAAATTGACACTACAATTATACAATAAAAACTTCGCATAACATAACCTCACTAAAATGCCTCCATCTAAATTTATCTATATTTAAAAGTCATTGCAAAACGGCACTTCGATAAGCTATAAAAATACGTTTTACTTTTATGTCCATATATCAATACCTTTCTTCACTTTCTGATACTATATTGATATAATAAAATATTTTTCCGATATTGCTATTAGCAAACAAAGCTTCAATTCAGTTTATAAATTAGTTCAATAATATTTTTAACAATTTAAATCCTATATCATGAAAAAAATCTACCTCATCTCGCTTATCATTTTACTCATTGCACGTTCTTCTTCAGCGCAGTTCTATACACAATATTTTGACGGCGCCGATACTATTTGTGATCCTAACATGTCTCCTTCTTCCATTTGCATCACCCTTGACCCTGACAGCACAAATATCTGGCAGATCGGAATTCCGCAGAAATCAATTTTTGATTCCGCTGCAACATTTCCAAATGCCATGGTAACGGATACTATCAACTATTACCCGTCCAACAATTCATCGAGTTTTCAATTTTCAATTATCCCCTGGACAAATTGGGGAATTTTTGCATTACAATGGAAACAAAAATTAGATATGGATTCGGGATTAGACGGCGGTAAAATTGAGTTTTCATTTGATTCGGGTGCGACCTGGGAAAATGCCTTTAATAATCCGTATGTATATAATTTCTACGGGTTTCAACCGGCAAATGCTGACACGCTGCCAAACGGTGATTTCGTTTTTAGCGGGACTGACAGTACTTGGAGAGACATTTGGTTGTGCTACGATATGTCATTTTTATCATTTTTCGACACTCTTATAGTTCGTTTTACTTTCTCATCTGATTCGGTCGACAACAATAAGGAAGGATGGATGATCGATAACTTGCTTGCACATATTACCATAATACATACCGTCAAAGAATTTGATCAAAAAAATTATCTGAACGTTTATCCAAACCCTGCCAATAATATTGTGAATATTCAGGCAAAGAAAATAATGGAATATCACATCATTGAAACGATGGAATTAATTGACCAATTCGGACGCATTGTTGACAAGTGGGCAAACATTCCAACTAAGTTTTGGTTTGAAACGGATAAGTATAATGACGGAATGTATTACCTGAAAATCAAAACAAACATTCAGTCAGAAACGATTCCGATTGTTATCAGTAAACACTAAGTATGAAATGCTAAGGCTTAGCTTTATACTTTTACTTTCGCTATTCGGATTGAGTTTTAGCGACGAGATTACACTTACACCTTATAAATTTCCGGAACTGACGTTTTTTCCCAAGATGCCTGCGGCAGAAAACAATCCCGTGACGGCCGAAGGAGCAAATTTAGGCAGGTACCTGTTCTACGACCCTATTTTGAGTTCGGATAAAACTATGTCCTGTGCAAGTTGTCACAATCAAAAAGCCGCCTTTAGTGATTCACCAAACTCATTCAGCAAAGGAAGAAATGATGAATTAATGAAACGAAATACTATGGCACTTTTCAATCTGGCCTGGTATCCAGCCTATTTTTGGGACGGCAGAGCTTCAAGCATTGAAGAGCAGGTATTTCATCCGGTAAGAGAATATAATGAAATGAACCTTGACTGGAATATTGCCGCTCAAAGGCTTGAAGAAAACAAGTTTTACAAAAAGCAATTCAAAAAAGTTTTCGGCAGTTCAAAAATCGACAGTGTTAAAATCAGTAAAGCAATTGCACAATTCTTACGTACTTTGATCTCCTATCAATCAAAATATGACAAGGTAGTTGAAGGAAAAACACTATTCACCAGAGACGAGTATGAAGGTTTTAATTTAGTTAGCGATCAAACAAAGGGCGACTGCATTCATTGCCACATCACAGATGGCGATGCACTGGGTTCTACTTTGGTTTTTAGTAACAACGGACTTGATGCTGTAACGAACGCAAATGATTACAAAGACAAAGGAAGAGGCATTGTAACCGGCAAGTCAACTGACAACGGGAAATTTATTGTTCCATCGTTAAGAAACCTCGCCTTTACCGCTCCTTACATGCATGACGGAAGATTTAAAACATTAGAAGAAGTCATTAACTTCTATAGCGAAGGACTTCAAAAAAGTGCAAACATTGATTCAAAAATGGAATTTGCTCATCGCGGTGGTGCAAAATTGACAAGTGATGAAAAGAGAAAAATAATTGCCTATTTGTTAACACTTTCCGACAGTTCGTTTATTTCAAATCCCGAATTCAGCAATCCGTTTAATACGAAATAAAAACCAATCAAGACATTTACTAAACTCCTCGGCCTATGACCCGCGAACTCCATAATAAATTAACCGCAGTCAGGCCTGGTAATAAAGATAAGTAAATTTTGAAGTGAGATGTAATTCAGCATTCAGTTAAAACAAATTTTTACTATCTATGCACTAATCAAAATTAAAAGACTAAATAATCAGGTCATTAAAAGCCAAAATGAAAAAAGAAGCTATTCATCATTTTATTTTAGGTGTAGTATTAATGTTAAAAGGATATGACAAGTTCTCACACCATCCCATAACAGGCGGATTAATTCTTTTATTCGGCATAATCATCATAGTGTACTTCATTTACGATTTGAAAGTTAAAAATCAGGGACATGTGTTGAAATTCCTGGTTCATTTGTTTGAAGGGTTTGCATTATTATTTACTTCATTTGTATTTTTTGAGGAAGGGAAAAAATATTTACCATATTTTACACTTTGCGCTTCCATTATTTTCTTTGTTTGGTCTTTCACTATTTATTTTAAACAGGTTAAAAATAAATAGTGAGAAATAGTCAATTGCATATTTTACCTTAACACTTTCGATTACTTAAATTTATAATTGCACTATAGACAACTTTTGACAAGCCTGTTAATCAAAGTCTTAATAATTATTATATCAAAGTTTAACGTTTCCCTTTATACAATCAGGAAACCTTACCATATCTTAAAGTTTGTTAAATATTGCAGGTTTTAACATTTCAGATATAATCTGATCTTCTTCTTTTCTATTTTTATAATTCATTCCGTTAAATGAATATTATAAAATGCAATTGAAAACAAATTTCCTGCACCAAAATTCCAAACACGTGAATAAATTAATATTAAGCGCACTGATTGTCTTCTTCTCTCTTATTAATCATTCGGTTACCGCACAAGAACTGCCACGTTCTGCATCATTTGGTGCTTCGATCAGTAATTTAAACGATAGTTTGAAGTCGTCATTAAAACTTCCTTCTCTCGCCGGAACAATCCTCAATAAGGTAGTAGAGAATTCAGCTGCATATAAAGCCGGATTTATTGCGAATGATGTCCTTGTTTCCATGAATGGAGAAAACATTGAAAACACGTCTCATTTTTTAAATCTGCTAAAGAAACATCATGGTGGTGATAAAATAAAAATCGGATATTATCGTAAATCAAAACTTTCGGAAGCGACAGTAAACTTGTTACCGAAACCGATGGAAACAAGCAATGATTATGATATCATATATTCTTCCGTCGTTTCCGGAAACAATCAACTCAGAATTATTATTACCAGACCCAAAGGTGACAAAAAATATCCCGCAGTACTTATCGTTGGCGGAGTCGGTTGTTACAGCATAGACAATACTACCGTTTCGGAACTGATGTCGATCAGACGTTGTACCGAATCTCTTACAAACAGCGGATTTGTAACCATTCGCGTGGAAAAAACAGGCATGGGAGACAGTAAAGGCATTCCCTGTAATGAATGCGACTTTAATACCGAAATGCAGGGATATCTTGACGGACTGAAACAATTAAAATCGCTACCTTATGTTGATAAAGAGAATATTTTCATAACGGGATTGAGTATTGGCGGAGTTATTGCTCCGCTTATTGCGCAGGAAGAATCGGTGAAAGGAATCATAGTATATGGCACAGTTGGAAGGAACTGGCTCGAATATGAATTGGAAAATTCTTATCGACAGCAAGTGATGATAGACATGCCGGCCGATTCTGTTGACATTTATATGAGAGCAGAATACATCAGGCTGTACGAATTATTTGTCAAGAAAAAATCGCCACAACAGATCATTCAGGAGCACCCTCAAACAGAATCACATTTGTTTAGATACCCGATGAGAATAGAATATTTTCAGCAGGTGGCTGATGTGAATGTCAGGGAAATGTGGATGAACACAAAAGCAAAAGTTCTGGCCATGCATGGCTCTTCCGACTTTGTATCCTCTGCTACAGAACATAAAGAAATTGCAGAAATTGTTAACCGCTATCATCCGGGAAACGGAACCTATGTTGAAATTGCCAATTCCGATCACTGGGGAATTTTAGCAGAAACGGATGATATAAGTGCATCACAAACGGAAACTGAAATAAATCCGCTTTTCATAAACACTTCAATTAAATGGATGAAGGAAAATTTGTATAATTGATAAAATAAAATTCAATTGTGGGAACCGGTCGATTAACTAAATTCTATTCGAATGGATAATTCAAAAGCGTTCAAAATGTCTTTTGCAAGTGTATATCCCTTGTATATTAAAAAAGCCGAACGCAAAGGACATACAATAGAAGAAGTAGACGAAATTATTTTCTGGTTAACAGGATACAATTCAAAAACACTTCAAAAACAAATAGACAGGAAAAGTGATTTTGAAACCTTTTTTGCCGAAGCCCCTCAGATTAATCCGAATGTCTCCAAAATTACAGGCGTCATTTGCGGCTATCGCGTCGAAGAAATCGAAGACAAGCTTATGCAACAGATCCGCTATCTCGACAAGTTGATAGACGAACTGGCTAAAGGAAGAAAAATGGAGAAAATTCTCCGAAAGTAGTTTTTGAATTTACTATTTAGTAAACTCAATCACATTACCGCTGACAGTAACAGTCCGGGTGTAATAAAACGGCGGAAATCCATGAATGCGTTCTTCCGTAACTACATTTATTACTGCCTTCGAGCCTCCAGTCAGATTTGCCTTATCCATCATGGCCGAATAAGCATTTTCATACAGACGTTTCATGTTTAATCCCCCAAAAATCAAAACATAAGAAACTTCCGCGCTTCCATTAATCTTATCTAAGACCTTAAAATTATTAGAAGTGAGTTGCACCTGCGTCTCATTCGCATTGTGATTACTGATTGTTGCAAAATTTATCCCGCAAGAACTTAATAATGCAATTGAACCAAATGCAAGAAATAATAATATTATCTTTTTCATAGTGTTAATTTTCTTACACAAAATTAATCGACTAGAATACCGGCTGGAGGATTTGAATCATCTGCCTGAATAATTTTGGTCATAGATGGTTCCGAATTGATTTTATATGATATTTTGAATTTTACTTTTTCGTATTTTTCCTTGTATTGTATCTGTACAATTATTCAAATAATTTTGTTCAAATGTTCACAAAGATTAAACCTGGTTATTATTTCGCTATCGGAATAATAACGATCACTGCTGCACACATGACGATTTCAATTGATCTGGCCGGACTTATAGTAGCCTGATCATTTTGCATCACAAAAATAGTATCGCCCCGATGCCTTTTGTAATGGTCTTTATGTTTTGAATCCATTTAATAGCCTTTCAAATTTTTCACAAATGACTCAATCAAATGTTTTACCTAGACTACCTGAATTATTCTCATTCACAGATTAACTCTTCCCGAAATTTCAAGTCCCATCATGTTATTTGACACCTTCCGGGTCGTTGAATTTGATTTTAATCCCGTGAACCTAAGATTGATTGAAACCACATTTTCAAATGAGCGCTTTTATTGTAAATTTGATTATGAAAACAAACACCTTAAAAACTCTCACTTCAATCTGTACTTTAATTTTTGTTTTACTGTGGAATTCTGCAGCATCAGGTACGGAAATTTTTCCGAATACTGAAGCTAATTCATCAGACTCTCTTAACAAAAGCAGTACCTATGTCCCTCACCAGGGATTTAAAATACTCAGGGCAGAAAAAGGAGAAATTAATTTTAAAATTTTCAGCTACATCCGCTATTTAAATCAATTGTCGACTGACAGTACATTCACCGATTCATTTGGAAACGTCAGTCCGGTTAGGAGAAGGCAGGATACGCAGGTCAATAAAGTGAATATACAATTTCTCGGATGGTTCCTGGACCCTAATTTTCGCTACCTCTTTTATGTCTGGTCAAATAATACTGCGCAGGGATTAGGAGCACAGGTTGTTGTTGCAGGAGCGTTGCGCTATAGATTTAACAAGCATCTGGTGCTGGGAGGCGGAATTAATTCCTTACCCGGAACCAGAACAACAGAAGGAACATTCCCCTTTTGGTTTTCTGTTGATAACAGAACAATTGCCGATGAGTTTTTCAGACCATCATACACAACCGGCTTTTGGGCTGAGGGTAAAATTATGGACAAACTGAGCTATATTGTAATGATTGGTAATAATCTCAGTCAGCTCGGAGTTGACGCAGGTCAGTTAGATAATAAATTCAATACCCTATCGGGCGAGCTTGTCTGGTTTCCTACTACCGGGGAATTTGGCAGCAGGTCAGGTTATGGCGATTATGAAAATCACCAGAAAATTGCAACTCGACTGGGAGTACACTATACAACCAGTGATGAAGACAGACAGGGGCAACCCAACAGTGACGCCTTTGAAAATGTCACAATGCGTTTGTCTGACGGGAATGTAGTTTTCAAGCCTTATCTATTCGGGTCGGGAATTTCGATATATAATATTACTTATAATATGGGCAGTGTTGATGCCGGAATTAAGTACAAAGGATTTTCTCTGGAAGGAGAATATTATAACCGCAGATTAAATAATATCTCAGGGCCCGGAACAGATTCATTAACGTTTGATGATTTAAACGATCATGGATTTCAGTTGATGGCTTCTTCGATGCTGATTAAAAAGAAATTGCAACTATACGTTTCAACGTCAAAAGTTCTGGGTGAATATGGGAATCCGTCTGACTTTCGCACCGGACTTACATTTTATCCATGGGAAGAAAGTTCAACACTGTTGAATTTCGAATATATAAATCTGGACCGAAGTCCGGTTGGCGGATTATCACTACCATATGAGGTTGGAGGCAATGGATCTGTATTCTATTTCAATTTGATGGTTGACTTTTAAATAAATATTAGTGAGAGGACTAAAGAACTTATTACCCTCTATGCAGAGCAACCGGAAATCGGAAAAATTTTCATTGAACCACATCTGAAAGAGAGATTGCATTTAACATCAGATAAAATCAGATTCCATGGTTGCCAGGCGGTAAGACACGATGATCACATACACGTACAATTGAAATTAAATTAAAATGGCCGAAAAGAAATCAAAAGTTGCAGTAATTAAAACGAAACCAACTTCTTCAAGCGTCGAAGAATTTATTAATGGCATAGAAGAGGAACAAAAAAGAGAAGACTGTTTCACATTAGTAGAAATAATGAAAAAAGCTTCGAAAGAAGAGCCTGTAATCTGGAGCAACTCTATGATCGGGTTTGGAAACAAAAGATATAAAAGTCCGGCTACTGGTCGCGAAGTTGACTGGCTGAAGATTGGATTTTCTCCACGCAAGGCTAACCTGTCTCTTTATCTTAGTATTGATATTAAAAAACATGAGGCAACACTAAAAAAACTCGGTAAACATAAAACAGGTGTTGGCTGTCTGTACATAAATAAATTGGAGGATGTTGATTTAAAAGTGTTGAAAGGATTGATCAAGGAATCTTTAAAACAAAAATAATGGAAACCGGACAAAAATACGACGCTATAAAAGCGGATAAATTTGCAGGCACATTGATTGACACGCTCAATAAAAGTGCTTTGTCATTAATGATTTCAGTTGGACATCGCACCGGACTGTTTGATAGTATTTGCGAAATGGACTTTGCAACTTCAGAAGAGATTGCAAAAAAAGTCTCGTTGAATGAACGTTATGTTCGCGAATGGCTGGGCGCTATGGTAACAGGAGGAGTTATTGACTACATTCCGCAATCGAAAAAATACAAATTACCGGCTGAACATGCGGCTTTTCTTACCCGCAAAGCAGGAGCAGATAACATAGCGGTATTTGCACAATACACAGCTGTTTTGGGAGAAGTTGAAGACGACATTGTCAATTGTTTTAAAAATGGTGGCGGAGTTCCATATTCGAAATTCCATCGCTTTCATGAGGTAATGGCCGAAGACAGCGGACAATCAGTTTTATCCTCATTAGAAAGTCATATACTTCCCCTTGTTCCTGATCTCGTTTCAAAACTTAAGTCAGGCATCAAAATGCTGGATGTAGGCTGTGGTTCCGGAAAAATAATTAATAAACTAGCTGCTATATTTCCCAATTCACATTTTACCGGTTTGGATTTATCAGAAGAAGCTGTTGGATACGCAACTTCAGCTGCATCGAAGAACGGATTAAAAAATGTCGAGTTTATCATCAAAGACCTTTCCGATTTTCATATAACCGCTCCGGTATCAGAATACGACTTTATAACTACTTTCGATGCCATACACGATCAGGGAAAGCCACTAAATGTTTTAAAGGGAATTTACAAGGCTTTAAAAGATGATGGAGTTTATCTTATGCAGGATATAAGCGGCACAAGTCATCTTGAAGAAGATATCAAACATCCAATCGGTACATTTTTGTATACTATTTCCTGCATGCATTGCATGACAGTTTCACTGGCACAGGATGGTGAAGGTCTGGGCGCCATGTGGGGAGAAGAAAAAACGAAAGAGTATCTAGCCAAAGCAGGTTTCAAATCAGTGCTCACAAATAAACTTGCGCATGACATTCAAAATAACTGGTATGTTATCATGAAGAAAAAATAATTCAAAAATTCCTATGTTAAATTCCATTTGCCCTAAATTACCGATGCGTAATAAAAATGCAACGAAAGATTTTTACATAAATAAACTTGACTTCGAAGAATTTGGGAATACAGACTATGACCGTTACCTGATGCTAAAGAAAGATCAGATCGAAATTCACTTTTTTGAATTTAGAGAACTGGATCCAAATGAAAACTACGGTCAAGTTTATATAAGAACCAAAGATATAACGGGGTACTACCAAACTCTTTTGGATAATAAGGTGCGTATACATTCAAACGGACAATTGGAAATAAAACCCTGGGGACAAAAGGAGTTTTCATTACTTGATCCTGATAATAATTTATTGACATTCGGGCAAAGCTATTGACTTAATTTTAAAGATAAATCATACAAGAATTAAAATACAATACGAATAAAATAAATCTAAAGCGCATAAAAAAAGGCAGTATATAACTACACTGCCTTTTTGGTAATTTGCATTATTTCTAAATTACATCAGATCGAAACGGTCGAGATTCATCACTTTATTCCAAACTGCAACAAAATCATTAACGAACTTTGTTTGAGAATCTGAACATGCATAAACTTCTGCCAATGCTCTGAGTTCGGAGTTTGAACCAAAGATCAGATCGACACGGGTTCCTGTCCATTTCACTTTTCCTGTTTTGCGGTCTCTGCCTTCAAAAACATCGTTCGAACCTGAACTTGCATTCCAGGTTGTATTTAAGTCTAAAAGGTTTACGAAGAAATCATTCGTAAGCATTTCATTACGTGTTGTAAATACTCCGTGCTTTGTATGACCATAATTAGTATCTAAAACTCTTAAGCCTCCGAGTAAAACTGTCAACTCAGGTGCTGTGAGAGTCATCAGTTGTGCTTTATCAACTAACATCTCTTCTGCAGAAACCTTATGCTTTGATTTAAAGTAATTACGGAAACCATCGGCTGCCGGCTCTAGAACTGCAAATGATTCTACATCTGTTTGCTCCTGCGAAGCATCGTTTCTTCCCGGTGTAAACGGAACCTTTACATCATGTCCTGCGTTCTTAGCAGCCTTCTCAATTCCCGCACAACCCGCAAGCACGATCAGGTCTGCCATTGAAACCTGCTTGCCACCTGAAAGAGAGCTATTGAATGTTGAACGTATTCCTTCAAGTGTATTTAATATTTTAGAAAGTTCTGCCGGTTGATTCACTTCCCAGTCTTTTTGAGGAGTAAGGCGAATACGCGCGCCATTTGCACCGCCTCGTTTATCTGAACCACGGAATGTGGAGGTAGATGCCCAGGCAGTAGAAACAAGTTGAGAAACTGTTAATCCGGATTCAAGAACTTTTTTCTTTAGGGTAGCGACATCGTTCTCATCAATTAACTTATGCTTTACCGCAGGAATCGGATCCTGCCAGATTAATTCTTCTTTGGGAACTTCACTTCCGAGATAACGTGAAATTGGTCCCATATCACGGTGTGTTAATTTAAACCAGGCCTTCGCAAATGCTTTGGCAAACTCATCCGGATTTTCATAAAATCTTCTCGAAATTTTTTCATAGGCAGGATCAAATCTCAATGCAAGGTCAGCTGTAAGCATTATTGGCGCATGACGCTTCGACGGGTTGTGTGCATCAGGAACTGTACCGGCTCCAGCACCGCCTTTTGGTTTCCATTGATGTGCGCCTGCCGGACTCTTAGTTAGTTCCCATTCATAGCTGAACATGTTTTCGAAATAATTATTGCTCCATTTTGTCGGTGTAGTTGTCCATGCCCCTTCCAGTCCGCTAGTAATAGTAAATTCACCATTACCACTTCCTAATGAATTTTTCCATCCCAGTCCCTGTTCTTCAATTCCGGCCGCTGCAGGCTCACGACCTACATATTTGCCCGGATCACCGGCACCATGGGTTTTACCGAATGTATGTCCTCCTGCGATCAGAGCAACAGTTTCTTCGTCGTTCATTGCCATTCGGCCAAACGTTTCGCGAATATCTTTCGCCGAAGCAAGCGGATCAGGATTACCGTTAGGCCCTTCCGGATTGACATAAATCAATCCCATCTGGACTGCTGCGAGCGGATTTTCAAGTTCCCTGTCACCTGAATATCGCTGGTCTCCTAACCATTTATTTTCAGATCCCCAATAAACATCTTCTTCGGGTTCCCAGACATCTTCCCTTCCACCGGCGAATCCAAATGTTTTGAATCCCATTGATTCCAGCGCGCAATTTCCGGCAAGAATCATAAGGTCGGCCCAGGAAAGTTTACGACCGTACTTTTGTTTTATAGGCCATAAAAGCAACCGGGCTTTATCCAGATTGGCATTATCGGGCCAGCTATTTAGTGGTGCGAAACGCTGGGTTCCGGATCCGCCGCCACCGCGACCGTCTGAAATTCGGTATGTTCCGGCACTATGCCATGCCATGCGAATGAAAAACGGACCATAGTGACCGTAATCAGCAGGCCACCAGTCCTGTGATTTTGTCATCATGTCAACGATATCTTTTTTAACCTCCGCAAGGTTTAATGACTTGAATTCCTTTGCATAGTTAAACGACCCATCCATCGGATTGGACAAGGCAGAATTCTGACGAAGAATATTTAACTTTAACTGATTCGGCCACCAGTCTGTGTTTCTCGTTCCTGACCCCGCGCTTTGCTTAAGAGTTCCGCCATGAAACGGACATTTGCCTTCACCGCTTAAATTGTAGCCTTTCTCACTGGTAAGTGTGCCCTGGTTATTATTGCTTTCCATAAATTGATTTTTTCGAAGTTTGATTATTGAGTACAAATTTATAATTTATTTCCCCTCGTACATTTTTTGAATAATAAATATTACTTCAGGTAAAAATCTGTATTTTGCTATAAAGATTCGGAAAGTAAGTTAACGTAATAATTGATTCATTTGAAATTCCTGATAACAGCTTTACTCATTTTATTTGACATATCGGGATATTCCCAGACCGATTCAGTTTATAATTTGAATTCATACACTCCGATAGATCCCGGAAAACTCGCAGGAATATGGCATAAAACCGATAGTACACAACAGGAGGTTGAGTTCAGCTTTTTGAATGACGATTTCGTTTTAAAATCATCGGGTTCCGGGATGCATTTCATGGAACAGGATTCGAGCGGTAAAATTATTCCGACCGGTTATATTCCTATGTGGCCGCCCATAGATTTTAATTTGATTTTAATCTCTGACGACTCGTTGAGAATAGATTATTTTCAGATTCAAAGATACACGGGCAGTGTATTGTATGTAAGATAATTATTTTAACCTATAAATTATAAGACCATGAAAAATAAATATGTATTCATTTTATTAATATTCGGAATCGGAATGTTTTTTTCATCATGCAGTCGATTAGAAAAAATAACCGTCAGCAAAAGACATTACAGAGGGGGATACTACGTTGATCTTGGTGGCCGAAAGCCTGATGTAAAGAAACAAAACAAGACCAGGAATTTAACGAATTCTCCGGCTGAAAAACCTGCTGAATCTACAGCAGATTTAAATATTGCACTGAAAAGCAAAAATGAATCAGATGAAAAAATGGTTATAGCAGTGCCTGAATTTAAATCAACTCTTGCTGAAGTTGAAAAGAAAGAACAATCTCCGAAATATAAAAACACAAAATTTTTTGCAAGCAAGGAGAGCATTTCCAACATGCATCAGCTGGTGAAATCACAAGAGATTGTAAACCGTGAAAATGCACTATCCAATGAAATAGCTACGCGCGATTGGTCCTCAACTTCGGATTTACCTATGTGGTTGATGATAGTATTTTGTATTATCCTGCCACCACTTGCTGTCGGATTAAAATTTGGTATCGTTGATAAGTTCTGGATCAGTTTGCTGCTTACACTTCTCTTCTGGATTCCGGGAGTTATTTATGCGCTAATTGTGGTGCTTGACTGATAAATTTCGTTTCGGGAAATCGGGTAATTTGGACCCGATTTTTCGCTTTTTAGAGCACTGAATTTTGCTTTAAAATTTGCGAAACCGATTAGTTGCATATAAATTT
>CAZAON010000319.1:0-8637 GCA_964486655.1 uncultured Flavobacteriales bacterium | reverse complement strand
CCATCTTGTTACCATGCGGTGAACAATAGTATCGCTGCTGGTTACATCAAATACTACATTGTATGGCGCGTTTTGAGCCATCATGGAATTACACATCAGCATTAGTATGATGCAAAGGGAGTATGTTTTCATGATTGTTTTTTTTTACAATAGTTTTTAATAATTATCCGGCAAAGATGTATTTACATCCGTGTTCCTGTGCCCGGCCAAGTGCCCAGACTCCCGAAGGAACGACCTGAATATCCGGAATCAGGCCGGCCATCCATTCCTTCATCACAGCGTCGGCAGACATGTTAACCATTCCTGCCGCAACATTTGAATAGACTGTCATCGCAGCATTGCAAACACAAAATAATACACCACTTGCCTGTAAATCTTTTATTCCAATTGGAACTGGGCCGATTCCGGGCACAACAAAATCGCCTGGTTTCGTATTCCAGAATGGGTTTCTTGTTCGTGTAGCTGTTTCAGCATCGGCAGCTTTAAATGCCCCGCCAATTTCATGAGCCTTAAAAAGATCTCCGAATTTATACTTGGCCCAGACTTCATCCTGAAAAGCATAGCATATTGCATCGTGCCGTAAAACGACCACAACTCCACAATCAGAGGCAGGTGTACCGGTGGCATCATTTGTCATTTGAAAAACTTTTGGCCAGGCGAATGGCATAATTTCATGTGGGCGTGTAGCATCATAAACTACCCGGTGACTTCCTTTAATCTTATCGAACCAAAGGTCGGCCGGATTTTTTGCCGTTGATTTTTTCGGGTTCGATTTTTTTTCCTGAGCCGCCAAAGAAAGTGGAGTAGTCAATGTGGCCAGACCAAGCGTAGCAAGTCCGCCTGCAAGCTTCGCAAGAAATCCCCTGCGAGCTGATTGTTGTGTGTTAATCTCATTCATGGTGTTTGGTTTTTAATTGGATTAAAAATTATTTATGTGCTGTTTTCGTTTTGACATTTTTGTAAAAGTTTTTTATTGGACCGAATGGACCATATTTATGCTGCTCTTCCGTAAACGGATCGGCAAACGGACCGTATGGATGGTCGATAGGCTTTTTCGAAATATCCGGCCAATCCTGGCTGAAAAATTTAACCGGGCGTGGACGACTGTTAATATAGGCAGCAACATCCCATGCTTCTTCATCGGTTAGCAAGGGTGATGCATGTGTACTTTTCTGATAAGGCATGTTAGATTTTACAAATCCTGCCAGTCTTGAAAGTCTGTACATTCCGGCAGCGGTATTATAACTTCGATCACCCCATAAAGGAGGATAAAGAAATCGCCCGTCCGGATAGAGTTGCCCTTTGCCTTCCTTGCCATGACATGTAACACAATTCGTCTCAAAGACAATTTTTCCTTTCTCAGGATCGGCAGCTCTTTCAAGATACTTTAGCTGAACTATTGAAGTTCCTTCCGGCGTACTGTCTTTCGGAACATCTTTTCCAACCCAATTTATATATGAAATCATTGCCTTCATCTCAGTTCCCAAACTATCGAATGTTTTTCCATTCATACTTCTTTCCATGCAATCACTGATTCGCATTACAAGGTTTTCAAGTTTACCCGATCGTGGTCTGACTTTCGGATAATTTGAAAAAACAGCAGCATAACTATTCGCCCACAACTGTCTGCCGGCTTTTAGGTGACAGTTCTGGCAATTCATCCCATTTGCATTCTTGCTGATTATTCCGGCCGGACCAAAATAGTGCCCGGTATTCTCAATTAGATCTTTACCATACTTTATCAGAGTATCAGTTTCGCTATTCGTAAGCAAAGAAGTATCGGGCGCAATCCAGTCGTCGGTAAACAGATAGGCATATGCGTATGGCTTTGGTATGGTATCGTTAGACGACGCCTGAGTGGACGCGCCATTGCTACATGAATAAAGCTGTCCGAATAAAATGACAAAGCTGAATCCCGTAAAAAATAATTTTTCAATTGAATAAAGCGATCTCACCACATTATTTATTTTCCAGAGATGAATAATAAATACAGTACTAAACCAGCAAGTCAATATTCAAAGTTATAAATGTATTTATATATTGAGGTGAATTTTCAACTTTTTTAATGGCAGGTTCCGAAAAAAGATATTTGATTTTCAGTCCGCTTTTAATATCTGAAACCGTTTTAATTTATCTTTTTGGGAAATTAATAGGAAATATAGCCCGGGCGGAAGTCCGGTTAAATCAATCTTAGCATGGTAAACTCCGGTTTTAATTGCCTTGCCGAGGGATGAGAAAATTGTATAGGGTGAATTTTCTAATGAATTGTTCAAAATAACAAAATCATGAGCCGGATTGGGAAAAATATGTTCGGGAATATCTTCAATTTCGTTTACGGATGTTGTGTAAGGCTCTCCGAC
Source organism: uncultured Flavobacteriales bacterium (assembly GCA_964486655.1). Lineage (GTDB taxonomy): Bacteria > Bacteroidota > Bacteroidia > AKYH767-A > 2013-40CM-41-45 > JADKIH01. The sequence goes on along the minus strand of CAZAON010000319.1, from coordinate 6,277 downwards.
ATAAATAGCAATAAAATTATTATTTTGAACTCTAACAACGGAAGGATCACCGCCGAATAAATTTGTATTTACATAGTTGGAATAATTGAATCCATCCGGCGAACTTTTATACCAGATTTGCGCTCCGCTTCCATAGAACCGCAATTCGCCTGAATCATATATCATGAAGTTACCCGTCCAGTTATGCTGCTGATCGGAGAGATAGTCGGCCTGTCTGGAGAAATTGATTCCATCGCCAGATGTGCAATGGTAGGCGCCGTCCTGCGGAGCACCAATAGGTGCCGCATAATGCCACAGGTTGTTGAATATTATCGCGGCCGGATCAATGACACGGGCGGCAGAGTTGTCATAGCGGGGGCCCTGTTCGAAAGTGAAATTAATACCGTCGGTACTCACGGCAGAGTGGGTGTCAATAATAGAATCACCTCCGGGTTGAGGCATTCCGACACTCGACGAGTAAAAAATCCGAAGACTGTCTGAATTTATCACCGCAAGAGTCGGATCAAACGGACGCTGGTAATTTGTCGGAAATCCATTGATAGTTATCGGTACAGGCTGCGTCCAGCTTAATCCGTTATCATATGAAAATTTTACTGCTACCTTATCCCATGTTGAGGATGCCATCGGCTGCCGAAACCACTGGAAAACGCAGGCTAAAGTATCACCCTTCCATTTTATTAAACTGGGCACTCCCGATGAATCCTGGAAGATGATTGCCGGAGTAAAATTCTGTCCATCGGTTGAAGTTGAAATTTTTAAGGGTCTCTCCCAGGGAGGATTTCCCTGACCGAATAAGATGTTTGAGCAGATTAAACAAAAAAGAATGATGAAATTTGTTTTCATATAAATCAGTTTAATATTTCTACACCTCTTCAACAGCTCTTTCGGCAAGGTAGACCAGCTTGGAACTGACATTTGTATATTTCATTTTCTTCAGCACTTCAGCATAGTCTTTAACCTGCTTCTGATGTTTCTTTTCCCTTTTTCCTGTTTTGAAATCAATCACAATAGCTGAATTATCCTTCACAATTACCCTGTCAGGACGAAGTGTTTCACCGGTAGGTAAAATGATTTCTCTCTCGGCCATGACTGTATATGAACTGTCAAAAAGTTCACTGATTTCAGAAACACTTAATATCTGTCTGATCTCTTCCTTTAGTTTTATTTTGTCCCCGGCGCTAATCAGTCCTTCAAAAACAATTCCCTCTATAGCGGAATCAATTTCATCGGTTTTGGCTATTGCCGCAAGTATAGAGTGAACAAGGATTCCATAATTTATCCTGCTGATTTGCTTATCAATCAATTCGGTCAGGTCTGCCGCATGACTGGAAAGTGAGAGCCTTTCCTGCCAACGGTTGGAAGGGTATGTCTGCAGAAATTCAGGAATAATTTTTATTTCCTTCGCTTTGTTTTCACTGCGGAAATCTTCCTGTCCAGTTTCAAATGTTTCCTTATCGAAAGAAGGATTCAATTGCATGCAAGTTCTGAAGATCAGTTTGGAAACCGAGTTTAATTCAGTTTCATTGTCAGCGGGGGCAAAGACAAAAAGTTTTTCTTCGGCTCTCGTAAAAGCGACATAGAGTAAGTTTAGATTATCGACGACCGTATTGCTAACTTCATTTTCATAATCTTTCTGAAAATAGGTTTCCTTTAATTTTGCAGACGTGTTAACGGCAATTTCACCTATTTCATCGAAGCGGCTTCCCTCTGATTTTACCCATAATGTTTCATTCGCCTTAGGTTTGAGCTTCCATTCGGCATACGGAATAATAACTATGGGAAACTGAAGTCCTTTACTGCTGTGAATTGTCATTATTCTTATGGCATCTTTGTTCTCAGGAACATTAACCGATGCATCCTTCGCTTTTTTCGCACTGTCCCACCATTGAATAAATCCGTCGAGGCTACTGTTGATTTTCACGCTGCATTCGAGGATCAGATCCTGAAAACATTGGATGTATGCATCCGGCTTTTGGTTTAATCCGAAAATGCTGATAAGTTGCTCAACCAGTTCATACAAAGGCAGCTTCGCTAGGTAGCTTAAATTCGAAGTAAATCTCTCAGGTAAAATCCGGTTGAAGACATTATCTTCCAGTCCTTCGAAAAGTTTTTCAGTAGCTGATTTTTTTTCCTGGCGCTTATCACGCTTATGATGATCTGAGAAAACGGAATGCCAATCGGTGTCATTGCCCGGTTTCAGGTAACGGCTGTAATAATAAATGATTTCACTTCTCGCAATCGTATCATTATTATTATTCAAAAATCGGATGATGTGAATGAGAAACTGGATTTTCGGTGAGGCGGCGATCAATAGTGAGTCGGCTGAGATGACTTCCTCGATTCCGTTTTCATAAAGGTATCCGGCAATTTCATTTCCCTCGGTATTTTTGCGGACCAGTATGCAAATGTCGCGGTAAGAATATCCCGATGCCAGAAGCGATGTAATTGTTTCTGTTAATTCATATTGTGCTTTTAACTTCCATCCGTTTCCCTCGTCATCTTTTTCTGTAGGCACGAATTTTATTTTTACATACCCTCCTGATAAATTATTTTCAACAGTCTGCTGTTTCAGATCAGAACTGTACGCCAGTGAAAGAGGAGAGAAGCCTGATAAGGAAAGGTCGGCATTGACAATTTCGGGCGCATTGGTGAAAAATGAATTGTTGAATTCGACAATATTCAGTCTGCTCCTGTAATTCATCGCCAGCTGTTCCACTTTGAAGAGCTCATTGAATCGTCCCAGATCAGTGAAAATTTTACTAAGCAATAAATTCATATTGCCACCGCGCCATCGGTAAATGGATTGCTTGGCATCTCCAACGACCAAAGCCATATTGCCGCTGCCAAGCGTATTGATGATGAGCGGAAGAAGATTTTTCCATTGGAGAATACTGGTGTCCTGAAATTCATCAATGAGTAAATGCTTGAAACGGTTTCCGGTTTGTTCGTAAATGAATGGTGTGTCATTTTCATGAATCACATCGCTCAGCAATCGGGTGGTATCTGATAGTAATATTACATTATTAACGTTTCTGTATTCGCTGAGTTTTCTCTGTAAATCATTAATGATTCCGAACAGGTTTATTTTCTTCAGTATCTCGGTAGCGGTGAAATATTCTCTTTTATTCGTTTCTATATACGAAAGGATCTCATTCAGTTTTTTCAGCGCACCGCTGTTAGCGAATGATATTATCGCGGCTCGGTTCCGGCTCGTCTTGGATGCCCAGTACTCCGCGTCTTCAGCTGCACTGAGAACAGTTTTGCCCGGGATGAAATAATCGGAGCCTTTCGGATTCATAAGCTTTCCGAAAAAAGCGGCAAAGCCAGTTGCTCCTCTGTTGAAGTCGGGAACCGAAAGTCCGTTTGACTTCATTGATTCGACAACTTCCGCCGCCATTTTGCGAAGGTCTTTTTCGAAAGCGGCTTTAAAAGCAATTAGCTTTTCATAATAGGCGTGAATTTGTTCGCGTGTGAGAACGTTTTTACCGTCACGGTCTTCCTTGAAAAGTTGCCTCGCTACATTCTCGATATCACGTTCCAGACTCCAGCCTTTATCTTCGTCAAGTTTCTGCAAAGCAAGACGCGTAATCCAATCAGTCAATTCCTGGTCAATGCCAACTTCCCTGAGTAATTGGTCGGTCACTTCTAAAACGGCGTCATCAATTTCTACCTGAACTTCCATATTAAGAGGAAGGTGAATTTCACGGGCAAGTGAACGGAGAATGCGCTGGAAGAAACTGTCTATAGTACTGACTGAAAAAGAAGAATAATCATGCAGGATATTCTTTAAGGCTTTTGATGACTGGAGGGTAATGTTCAGCCGGGGATTTTCTTTTTCTAAAATTTTCCGGACCGGATTATTTTCGCCTTTGCTGAGAGAAACAAGCGTGTCAATTATACGTCCTTTCATTTCACCGGATGCCTTGTTGGTGAAAGTAATTGCCAATACCGACTTGTATTCGTCGGGTTTTTCGATAATTGCTTTCAGGTACTCAAGTACAAGAGTAAAAGTTTTGCCAGATCCGGCCGATGATTTATAGACTTTTAGATGATTCAAGTGAAGAGATAAAATGGTTGACAAAAACAGTTCTACGCCGTAAACCGTTACGGAAACAGAACAGTTTGTTTATTCCCGAAATATAGGAAAAAGGCAATCATTTCATATGATCCTTAATGGGTTGCTTCAGGTTGGTATCTTAAATTTTTTTCACAGCGGATCGTTTCGTACTTTTGAGAGAAATCAATAGTTAACGAATGCTTGGATACCGATTTGGGAAGCCTGAAGAGAAGAAAGACAATCAAACGCCGTTTGAAAAACTTTTCAACCTGTTCATGCAATTGCTGAATTATACTGCCGGTGATGTTGGAGAGGCATTTAACTGGATGAATGAACTTGACCGGGAGTACAAACTTACGAATGACGATTATACAATGGCAGATTTCATTGAGGACCTGAAGAGTAAAGGGTACTTAAGCGAAAATCAGACAACAGGACATTTATCAATCACTCCGAAGACCGAACAGGGTTTAAGGCGAAAGGCGCTGGAGGAAATTTTCGGCAAAATTAAAAAGTCGAAGCCCGGAAATCATGCCACACGTTTTACGGGTAATGGCGATGAGCTTACGGGTGATTTGCGTGAATACCGTTTTGGTGATTCGACGGATCAGGTTTCGATGACTGATTCTATTATGAATGCGCAGATCAATCATGGTATCAACGATTTCTCATTGTTCGACAGTGATCTGATCGTACGGGAAAAGGAATATAAAGCACAGACATCAACAGTGCTTATGATTGATATTTCCCATTCTATGATTTTGTACGGGGAAGACAGAATTACTCCTGCAAAGAAAGTTGCCATGGCCCTGGCAGAGTTGATAAAGACACGTTATCCGAAGGACACGCTGGATATAATTGTTTTCGGTGATGATGCATGGCAAATTGAAGTGAAAGATCTTCCTTATCTGCAGGTGGGACCGTTTCATACTAACACGGTTGCCGGACTAGAACTTGCTATGAATCTCCTTCGCCGCCGTAAAAATCCGAACAAACAGATTTTCATGATTACGGATGGAAAGCCAAGCTGTATGCGTGAAGGAAATAAACTTTACAAGAACAGCTTCGGACTCGACAGGAAAATCGTTAATAAGTGTCTGAATCTTGCTTCATCCTGCCGGAAACTTAAAATACCGATTACCACATTCATGGTTGCGGAAGATTCTTACCTGCGCGCATTTATTCATGAATTTACCGAAGCGAATTCAGGAAAGGCATTTTACACTTCACTGCAAGGACTTGGAGAATACGTTCTCGAAGATTTCGAGAAAAACAGAAGAAAAAGAATTTGAAAAATATTTTTTTAGAATTAATAAACTATGCATAAAGATTTAACAAAGATAAAAAACCTCGGAGAGCTTATAGCCTCCGGATATAAGAGTAAGACCATTAAGGAAGAGCTTAGGACGAATCTTATCCGAAAAATTAAGAATAAGGAAAAGTTATTCGAAACGATTAAGGCTTACGATGAAACCGTAATTCCGGACATACAAAGAGCTATACTTTCGCGTCACAATATTTTGCTTCTGGGATTGCGCGGACAGGCAAAGACGAGGATTGCAAGGTTGATGACAGAATTACTTGACGAGTATGTTCCATATATTAAAGGAACCGATCTGAATGAAGATCCGTTGAATCCGGTTTCTGCCTCGGCGAAAAGAATTCTTGAGGTGCATGGAAATAATACGGAAATCGAATGGCTGCACCGCGACGATCGTTATACCGAGAAGCTTGCAACGCCAGATGTCTCTGTTGCCGATCTGATAGGCGATGTAGATCCCGTAAAAGCGGCGGCTTTGAAATTGCCTTATTCGGATGAACGTGTTATCCACTTCGGACTAATTCCGCGTTCGAACCGTTGCATTTTCGTTATCAATGAATTGCCCGACCTGCAGGCAAGAATTCAGGTGTCGTTATTTAATATTCTGCAGGAAGGCGATATACAGATCAGGGGATTCAAACTTCGTATGCCATTGGATATTGAATTTGTATTTACCGCTAATCCGGAAGATTACACAAACCGCGGAGCCATTGTTACTCCGCTGAAGGACCGTATAGAAAGCCAGATACTTACTCACTATCCGAAAGACCTTGAGACATCGCGCGAGATTACTTTGCAGGAGGCGGAGATAACTGAAGAGCAGAAGGCGAATATTTCTTCTCATAAACTCATCGAAGACCTGCTTGAGCAAATCGCTTTTGAGGCTCGTAACAATGAAT
>CAZAON010000318.1:0-11232 GCA_964486655.1 uncultured Flavobacteriales bacterium | reverse complement strand
GGTCTGTTTCCATTTGCGTTTAAATCTCCTGTTTTATCTACTTCCGATTTCATTAAAGCGACATTTCCGAAAAAAGAAATATTTTCCCATTGCGACCATGAAAGTAACCCATCCATGAAAGTGAAATTCTTTCTCCACTCCATTTCAATTCCTGCCACGTATGCTTCTTCGGCATTTTGATAACTGATTCTTCTTGATCCTGCTCCGCTGCTCTCTACAATTGGTTCGATCGGATTGATAAAACGTTTATAGAAAACACTGAAAGATAAAATTTCATTATTCGAAAGGAATTTTTCAATTCTTAAATCGGCATTATAAATATCTGTCGGTAATAATGAATCGTTTCCTGCAACTGTTGTTGCCGTGCTGAAGTCGTAAAATCCGTAAGGAGCAAGTTCGCGAAACTCAGGACGTGCAACAGTCTTTGATGCCGCCAATCGAATATTTGTTCTTTCTCCGGCTGAGTAGATAATATTAGCCGAAGGAAGTACATCTAAATAATTGGTTCTGACATTAACGGTATCATTACTGTATCCGAATGTATTTAGTTTCTGAATAAAATTCTCTACTCTTAATCCCCAGATAAATTTAAATTTATTGACAGTATTATCGAATTGTACATATCCTGAATGTAAATTAGAGGATGCCGTATACTGATCCGAAGGGTTTGTAATTTCATCGATCCTGAATCCTTTCGTGCCCATATTCTCAGGCATGAATAAAGAATCTATCGGACGATTTAATAAATCATAGTTAAACAATCCGGGATTCGTTACAACATAACCCATTACTCTGGCGTCAAAGTCTCTTGACTTATATTGCTCCGAATATCCTATTTTAACAACGTGTTTTCCTTCGAGGAATTTCAACGGAGTGCTGTACGACGCGCCTCCATTGTAAACATTTTCACTTAAATCAGAATAAAATTTACCCGCATAATTTGGTGATGCCGTTCCGAAAGGAACATATGCATGATATGAATTATCTTCCTCGCCTGAAGACGGCATATTTTTATAATAGTACATTCTGCGTAAATCCGGCACCGACTGATCAACCATTGTGGCTGCCGCAAACCATTCGATAGAATTATTTTCATTTTTCAATTCATGCTTTCCGGTAAGAACTGAATTTACAAAGCGAGTTGATGTGAACTTTAAAGCAGTTGCATCTATAATTTGTAAATTTTCCAGATCTACTCCTGATCTCCTGATTGTAAGATCTTCCGAATTAATACTAACGAGGTTATTCCATGAGATAACCGTTTTCCTGCCAAGCTTTAATCCGCCATTTAGCAATACTCCCCATAAGACATTCGATTTATACTGATCATCCATGTACTGATAGTTCTTTGAACCATCAAAATCAAAATCAGCTCTTTCGACGCTTACCGTTCTTCTTGCATTGGAATAACTGAGAGCCCCGGTTAATCCCAGCTCGTTTCCGTTAAATCTCTTTACTGCTCCGAATGAAGTCTGATAATTTTGAAAAACCGGACTGGATTGTTTGCTCTGCAATGCCCAGTCGTTTGGAAGTAGTTTCGAATATTCTATTTTGTCCTTTTGCGTTGATTTTTTCAGCATATCCGATGTTGGAAAACCATCGGGCAATTTCCTTGTTCCATCATCTACACCCAGCCAATCGGTCTTTCCTCCCTGATAAGTATAATAGGGTTTAAAAGTAGAGTTTGTATTATATCCCGCTCCTGCAGTAAAAGAAAAGAAATTCTGATCAGGAACAGATTTAGTATTTAATTGCAAAATGCCTCCTGAGAAATCGCCTGGAAATTGAGGCAATGCAGTTTTTACTATAAGAAGATTATCCAATAGAGATGCAGGAAAAAGGTCAAAAGAAAAAGCCTTTCTGTCAGGCTCACTGCTGGCAAGTGGAACACCATCAAGCATTGCAGAATTATAACGGTCATTCAGTCCGCGTATAATCACAAATCTTCCTTCCTGCAAACTCGCCCCGCTTATTCGTCTGATTACTTCGCCTGAATTTTTATCGGTTGATTTTTTGATTGACTCGGATGAGATTCCGTCCTGCACCACCGGACTACGTTTTTGCATCAATAATACAGCGCCTGTATTTTCCCTTTTGATATCAGCGGTAACTGTGACTTCATTCAATGTCGTCGAGGTTGCCTCCATTACAAACTTTACAGCCGTTGATTGATTGTCCTTTACTTCAACAACCCTTAAAATTATTTTGTTATAACCAATGTAATTCGCTGTTAGCGTATGTGATCCCACATTTACATTTTCCAGTACGAAATTGCCATCGAGATCGGTTGTAGTTCCTGTTCCGCTGCTATCCAGCATAATGATTACTCCAATGAGTGATTCATTGGTTGACTTATCAGTTACCTTTCCTGTAATTTTCCCCTTACCATCGATAGCCAATGAGTGTGAGTAAAATAACAGGTTAAAAATTATTGCACCTAGTATATGTTTCATATCGTAATAATACTCTTCCGTTATTAAGATTAATTTATCGCGCTTTTAACAAACCGTTAACCATGTGTTACAGGAATGTGAACGACACTCCGGCTATTTCAGCCGGGTGCTCTTTTTTGATTAAATTCACAAATCCACCCCATAAATTCCGGAATTCCGGACATTCACCTGAAGTCGATTCAATCCCAAACAAAAATCTATGCACGCGACATAGATTCATTCATGTTAGAAAAATTGTGGCTGATTTTACTCAGCCACAATTGTTACATATTGGAAAATATCAGAATATATTTAATCGGCCGGCGCTTTTTACGAAGCCATCACTAACGATCAAATTATACATTCCCGGAGATAAATTTTCAGTATTCAAGGTAATTGTATTTTTACCTGTTGCTGAATAACTGAATTCCTTATTTAAAACAATTCTTCCGGTTAAATCATAAATTGAAACTTTTATTTCATTTGAACGGACAGAATGTAAAGTAATATTTACTGCTTCATTAGCCGGATTCGGATAGAAAGATAAATTATCATTATTAGTGATTTCCTCTACAGAAATGGTGTAATTTGAATTCTGGCAATCGAAGTTTGTCCAATCAGTTGTCCAGTCACTTGAACCAATCGCTCCCCTGTACGTTACGTTATCAAAAAATGCATTTGATAAATCGCTGTAAGTGAAATCGGCACCTGAAAGTAACGGGCTTCCGATTTGCGGCATAAGATCCGGCATTGTGTAATTGAACTGATTGTTCAGCATGATATCGGTTGTATTCGGAAGAATTGAATTATTTGTACCTGACTGGTTATACCATGTTGAAATATCCCATGTACTTCCTGCGGCGATATTAAGTGGATTTGTGCATCCTGCAAGAATATTTGAACGGAACATCAATTCGTTCAGAGTCGCATTGGTCTCGCAATTTGTACCGTCAATCAATAATCCATATGGGTAACCGGTAATTACGGAATTATAGATTGATGTTTTAGCGCTTCTGCGTAAATGTGCACCGCGTTTATAATTTGAATTAATCATTGTTGAAGCATCAATCATGGGCCCGATGATCGTTACATTCGAATAAATAGGATGTGTAATAGGATTATTTGTAGTTCCGGTAGCGTCGTTATCAGATTCGAAACCGTTTGAACCGGAAATATCCGCAACATTTGAATCGCGATATGCAATCACAAACTGTGCTTTTCCTGAGAAACCGAAGTCAGTATCGAAATCATCGTCTAATCCTCTGTATGCTATTATGTGCTTCATGTTGACTGTACCACCGAAACATTCGTAAGAATCATCTCCTGAATAACTAACCATTACATAATCGATGATAGTTGATGAACCAACGCCACCGCATGTCAATCCGTTTATTTCATTATTTGGCATGAAAGCGATACCGGGAAATTCAATTCTGACATATCTAAGAATACCTGAATTATCAGCAGGATCTGTGCCTCCGTAGAGTCCTTTAACTGCGTCTACTCCGCCTTCGATTACTTTTTCTCCGGCCGGATCATTGATTGGAGCCTTTCCGCAAAGTACAATTCCGCCCCAATCACCATAGGTACGTGAACCTGCCGGTTCATTTGAAGTAAATACAATTGGCTGAGAAAGTGTTCCGTCTGCAATAAGCTGAGAACCTCTTGAAACGATAAGACTTCCTTTGCTGGCCTTATCTCCTTTAATAATTGTTCCGGGCTCGATCGTTAATACAGCGTTATTCGTTACATAAACGAAACCATTCAGTATGTAAAAATTGTTGCTTGTCCAGGTAGTATTGGAGGTAATATCCCCGGATACGTTAATAATCGCCTGCGCATTCGCATTATTGAAAATGCCTGCAAGCATAATAATTGTTGATAGTAAGATTTTTTTCATGATGACTTTGTTTTTATTTAGCCACAAAGTCACTGATATAATTTTATTGTAATGTTAAGCCAAAGACATGTTTATATTAAACGATTAGATATTGCAGTTAAAACTATTGTGAACGGAATGTTAAATGAAAAACTACAAGCTGTACGAAAAAGAGTAGATTAAAATATATATTTGATTCCTTCCAATAATATTCTTGCGAAAATAATTCAATATAGATATATGAGAAAACCAAATGAAAAATTGTATTCCCGGGTAGCATTCATTGGGCTGTTGCTTTTATCGGTATTTGCTGCAATTTATCCGGCCGTTCATCCTGAAGCAACTGAACCATTTGATACAGGCAATCTTGCTTGGATGCTTTCGGCATCCGGACTGGTGTTATTGATGACTCCGGGTTTATCCTTTTTCTATGGCGGTATGGTTAATCCGAAAAACATTATATCTACAATGCTACAGGCTTTCATTGCGCTTGGCGTTGTGACAATAATATGGTATGCGGTTGGATTTAGTCTGGCCTTTGGTGATGACATTGGCGGATTTATCGGAAACCCTTTGACATTTCTGATGTTTGACAAGGTTGGGACTGCCCCACATCCGGTATTAGGAAGCGGTCTGCCATTTGTTCTATTTGCCGCCTTCCAGCTGAAGTTTGCGATAATTACTCCGGCTTTGATAATTGGCGCATTTGCTGAACGAATAAAATTCTGGAGTTATCTTTTATTCATTTGTCTTTTTATTGTCCTGATTTATTGTCCTCTTGCTCACTGGGCCTGGCATCCGGAAGGGTTCTTATTCAAATGGGGTGTTCTCGATTTTGCCGGAGGAACCGTTGTACATATTTCTGCCGGTTGTGCTGCCCTTGCCGGAGCTCTTGTTCTCGGAAGAAGACAAGCTCACATCAAGAATGACAATCATATGCCGGTAAATATTCCATACGTATTGCTTGGAACAGGTCTATTATGGTTTGGCTGGTTCGGATTCAATGCCGGATCTGCCTTAGCTGCCAACGCTGTCGCCGTACTTTCATTTGTAAATACGAATCTCGCTTCGGCCTCCGCAATGATTTCATGGATTTTACTTGATGTAATTCGCGGGAAAAAACCTTCAGCTCTTGGAGCATGTATCGGTGCCGTCGTCGGACTCGTAGCCATTACTCCGGCTGCCGGTTATGTCGATTACGGCGCCAGCGTCTTTATCGGTTTCATCGCAAGCATTGTTAGCAATTACGCTGTACACTGGAAATCAAAATCCGATATTGATGATACGCTCGACGTATTTCCTTGTCATGGAGTTGGCGGAATAACCGGAATGATTGCAACAGCCATATTCGCAAAAAGCGGTGGACTGATCACCGGATCATTTACGCTTTTTGGATATCATATGTTAGCTTTGGTAATCGTTTTTATCTTCACTTTTGCAGGATCTTATTTAATATTAAAGCTGACTAATTTCCTTATTCCGCTTCGTGTTTATGCAGATCATGAGTGGGTTGGACTTGATGCTAGTCAGCATGGTGAATCTGTTTTTGATCTGGCAAAAAATGAAAATTAAGGGATCGTTAGTAAACAAAAAAAATATTGCGTTTCCCCGAGTGAACAGTTAGTATATTTAAACACTTATTCAGCAGATAAATCATGTCTGATTTCGAAGAACAACTTCAGAAAATTCAAGATAAGTCAGGTGAAGGCAAATCAGAAATTGCCATTATCGACGACGATCCGACTTTTTCCTTTATGCTGAAAGATTACCTGCTTTCTTCTGCCCATTTAAAATCAGATGTCTATAAAAGCGGTGAAGACTTTTTAAAGGACTTTCGAAAAGGAGATGAGCGCATAATTATTCTGGATTATAATTTTGAAACCGGCCTTGACGGACCGGAGATTTTATCAAAAATCAAATACATCAGTCCGACAACTAAAGTAATTATCGTTTCCGCGCAGGATGATCTCGAAAAGGCGATTGATATGTTACGAAACGGGGCTGCTGACTATTTCCTAAAGACGAATAATACGGTTTTTGCAAACATTCATTCTTCTTTGCTGAAGATTATTGAAATGGAAAAGAACCGCTGGAATTAAAATTAACATCTGAAGTTTTTCCTTTAAACCTTTTGTAAAAGAGGTTATCCAACTGAAAATTTGCCCCCAATAACTCTCAAAAAGAGAACGGGAATGGCAATTTGCCCTGTTTATTCTGCTAAAAACCGTGTATTCTTATTAGTATATATATGTATATTTAATTTCTCAAAACACTCTAATCATGAACCCCAATCGTACAAAGTCATCAAACATCAGGAAAAGCCTTCACACACTTCTATTAGGTCTGCTTCTGATTTTTATCTCCGGGAATACATTTTCTCAACCGGTCTGTGATGCCCACTTTCAATTTTACACCGGACCGAATAACCCTGACAGCCTGCATTTTTATCCGCAGAATCCTGTAAATAATCTGGCAACTTACTTATGGACTTTTGGAGATGGTACGACATCGAATAACATTTCTCCATGGCACAATTACGCTAGCCCCGGTGCATACTATGTTTGTCTGACTGTCACACTTTCTAACGGAATGTCATGTAACTGGTGTGATAGTATTCACATTGTAAACCAGCCTCCACCACCTCCTCCCGCATGTAACGCTCATTTTCAGTTTTACAGGAATCACCACAATTCTGACAGCTTACATTTTTTTGCTGCAGGCCCTTCAAATACAACTGCAACTTATTTATGGTCTTTTGGTGATGGAACAACTTCGAACGGCAACAACCCATGGCACTTATTTCCCGGCAACGGAACTTATTGGGTTTGCCTGACAATTACACTTGCAAATGGAAATACCTGTACATGGTGCGACAGCGTTCATGTATTCAATCCGCCGCCGCCACCTCCTCCAATTTGTAATGCACATTTCCAGTTTTATCGGAACCCCCACAATACCGACAGCCTTCATTTTTATCCTAACGGAATTTCAACTAATGTAGCAACCTATGCCTGGTCATTCGGCGACGGAACAACATCAACTAATATGAGTCCATGGCACCTGTATGCCAATACCGGTACCTATTGGGTTTGCCTGACTGTTACACTTCCGAACGGAACGACTTGTAACTGGTGTGACAGCATTCATGTCATGAATCCGCCGCCACCACCTCCGCCTGTTTGCAATGCACACTTCCAGTTCAATTCAAATAATCATAATCCTGATAGTGTACACTTCTTTCCACAAGGTCCGGCAACAAATCTTGCGACATATTTGTGGTCATTCGGTGACGGCACTACATCAACTAATGTGAGTCCGTGGCATCTTTATGCCAATGCCGGTGCATACTGGGTTTGCCTGACGGTTACACTTCCGAACGGAACGACTTGTAACTGGTGTGACAGCATTCATGTCATGAATCCGCCGCCACCACCGCCACCTGTCTGCAATGCACACTTCCAGTTTTATTCAAATAATCATAACCCTGATAGTGTTCACTTCTATCCGCAAAATCCGTCTACAAATCTTGCTACATACTTATGGTCCTTCGGTGATGGTACAACATCTACCAATCTAAGCCCATGGCATGTATACGCCAATGCAGGAGCATACTGGGTTTGCCTTACAATTACTCTTTCGAACGGAACGACATGTACCTGGTGCGATAGTATTCATATTATGAATCCGCCGCCACCACCGGCATGTAATGCGCAATTCCAATTCTATCCAAATCCGCACAATTCAGACAGTATACACTATTATCCTGCAATGAATGCGGCTATAAGTTATTTGTGGTCTTTTGGAGATGGAACAACTTCAACAGCTCATGACCCATGGCATTACTATCCGATTTCGGGTACATATTTTACATGCTTAACCGCAACCGATCTGAATGGAAACACATGTACATGGTGCGACAGTGTTCATGCAAGAATCGCCCGACCTGGTCTGACTGCTTTGCAAAAAGCGGAAATTAATATTTATCCGAATCCTGTTAACAGCATATTGACAATTTCCACTTCTGATATAGGTGATGCTGAATTTGAAATTTATGATTTAACCGGTAAAAGAGTTTATCAAATAAATATTCAGGGTAATACTTTGAATACTGTGAATACAAGTCAGCTTCATGAAGGTTTGTATTATTACTTCATTAGAAGCGAAGGAGCTAATATTTCTCAAGGCAAAATCATAATAGTTCACTAGTTAATAAGTTGATTTAATTTCTTTGATAAAGTGCAGTTGCTGATTGATGCAACTGCACTTTTTTTATCAGCATTGCTTCTAAATAAAATCTAGCGTTACATTTGTCAGTATAATTCCCATACTAAACTTTAAAATTTGTTCTAAAATACTGCAAAAATTAACTTTTAAGAGCCAAATAAACTGAGGGGTCATCAATTAAATTAACCATGACATTTCATTTTTTACATTCATTTTCAATAATCCATATTTTTTTATCTTGGGAGTCTTAATCTAATCCCATGAAAAAATATATTCTACTCTGTTTCCTGTTTTTATCCATTGCCGCCGAATCGCAGGTTCGGGTAATTCCGGTAGTAGTTCATGTACTTCATTATTATGGAGAAGAAAACATTACCGATTATCAGGTAAGGGATGCGATTGATCGCTTAACAATTGACTTTCGGAAATTAAATGCCGACACGGTTGACATCATTCCTGTCTTTAAACCAATTGCCGCGGATTGCGAAATCGAATTTCATCTCGCTAACATTGACCCAAACGGCAATTGCACAAATGGAATTGAACATGTTTTCACATCCAGAACATTTTTTGCAGGTGAACATTCGAAAATCCACAATTGGCCGAATAACAAATATCTGAACATTTGGATTGTAAATTCTCTGACTAATTCAAGTGCCGTTGGCTATACTCATTTTCCGGGCGGAGCTGATTCTACCGATGGGATTATGATGCTTCATAATTATTTCGGAAGTATAGGTACAAGTAATCCGGTCAATCCAAGACAACTTACGCATCAACTGGGATTTTATCTTAATTTGCTTAGTCCGTGGCAATCCGGTTCTTTTGGTTCAATTTGCGGGGATGATGGTGTGATGGATACACCCGAAACAATGGGATCTTCATCATGCAATCTTTCCCTTTCTGTTTGTAATCCTCCGATAATTGAAAATGTACAAAACTTTATGGAGTTTTCTTATTGTAACCGAATGTTTACACAAGGACAAAAGGCCCGAATGCGCGCGTTGCTTGATTCAACCGTAAACGGAAGAAACAATTTATGGACTCCGGCCAATCTTGCGGCGACAGGAACAGACGGTTCTCCTGTAACGATATGCTCGCCCGTAGCTGATTTTATTGGAGCTGATGGTTGCGTGGGTGATCCTATTGCATTTAAAAACATGAGCTGGAATGCACCGATTACGAGCTGGAGCTGGTCGTTCCCCGGAGGTAACCCTTCCATGAGCACCGACAGTAATCCGACAGTTACTTATGCCACTGCCGGATTCTATGATGCAACACTAATTGTAACCAGTGCCACCGGCATTGACACAATTACCAAATCAGCAATTGTTCATATTACCGATACAGCACAATTAACTATTCCTTATTCAGAAGATTTTGAATCAGTAAATTCACTGGTTGGAGTTGACGGCTGGATAGATAATATTGATCAATCATCAACTTGCTTATGGACAAGAACAAGTATTGCTAATACGACACCGGGCGGATCCTATTGCATTAAAATAGACAATTACAATAACTCAGCAAATGAAATAGATGCATGGGTTTCTCCATCAATAGACTTCTCCAACATCACCTTCCCGATAATTTTTAAATTCCAGGTAGCAAATGCACAACGCAGCAACGTATCCGATGATGAATTAGGCCTTTACTATTCTATTAATTGTGGTGAGAGCTGGCAATTTACGTCTTATGTAAAAGCAGGGGCAATACTTTCAACCGCTGGTGTAGTCCCAATAGATTTTACACCCGGAAGTACTTCACAATGGAGACAGGAGACAGTTACAATTAATGCAGTACAGAATAAACCGAATGTTCGATTTAAATTTACCAACAAAAGTGACAACGGAAATAATATATATATCGATGATATTAATATTACGGGTACGATTACCGGAGTTAATGAAACAAATTTGACGGAAAACGATTTCGTTGTTTTTCCAAATCCGTCTGCGGGAATTTCAAAAGTCGAATATTCAATTACCAAAAATGCCGATGTAAAAATCACGGTTCATAATATCGTTGGAGAATTAATATTTACGACTTCATCAGAAAATAAAACTCCGGGATATCATGAAGTCATGTTGCCTTCATTGAGTCCCGGAGTCTATCTTGTTGAATTAAATGTAAATGGAAAAAGATTCTATAAAAAATTAATTACATCTTAAGAATCTTTACAATTTTAACTTTTGAATTATCGGATGCATCCTTGATGGATAGCAAATACAAACCCGGTAATTCATTCGAAAGGTCAACAGAGAATTTCTGAAGTGTGCTTTTTTCAAAGGCTCCTTTCTTTACTACAGCCCCTAACGAATTTATTAATTCGTAATTTGTTGAAATAGCTTCTTTACTTGCATAACACACATTTAATGTAGTCGTGCACGGATTATTATATTGCAATCCTGTGATGAAATTTTCTTTTTCTACTCCCGTAGTTGCGTTATACTGGTAAACAGCAGCTTCGGGAATAAATCCACCGTCACCCGGAATATAAACCATAACCGGATGACCGTTATCAGTACTATACCAGATGTATTCAACTATTTGAAGTATAGCCGCATCTAAATAAACACGACTTAAAATAACGTTGTTGTAAGTTTTTCCGGGAACCATGAGTGTACCGAAACCGATGTTATCACACATGAAAAAATTACTCCATAAGCTTCCTGTCATTAACGACGAATCGCTCCA
>CAZAON010000317.1:0-4143 GCA_964486655.1 uncultured Flavobacteriales bacterium | reverse complement strand
TCACTTGCTGATGTTGCATAGTTAAAACGAGTGATGTATCCGATAATACCGAAATACCACAATCCAAGTAGCTAAGTTGACTATAAGCTTCAAATAGTCCATAAGCTGTAGCCAAATCTGGCAATTGGAATTGCCAGTAATCTATCACGTCCTGCCCGATGGCATCGCTGTTGAACTCGACATATCCCTGTTCATTGAAAATAGTTTCGAGTTTTAATGAATTAGTTTCCGGATAGAAGTCAACTGTAGACTGCTCCCTTCTTGTGTCAACACACATAAATATTCCCTTTGATCCATTATTTAGAGTGAGATTGTGATCCAATTCCATAATATAATCGTCTACAATTCCACCAAGTAGAATCAATTCCACGGTACCACAATCGAGCTTGCCCTTAAATATCCTACGAATCTGTACTGTTACAGACGTATAAATGAAATCATGCCTGGCATTCCAATAGGAGGTAGATAAAATTACTTCTCCTTCAAAAATAAAACTCGACTTGGTAATTCTGTCTGCTATATCGTCAGGTATAACTTGGGAATTCACAGTTTTAAAGAAAGAAATCAACAAAAGAAGAAAGAAGAGTTTTTTCATGGTGTGTGGTTTTTAAAGTGAAAAGGTAAACATAAAGAAATAAATGTTTTCTCTCGACAAATTGCCATTATTTGAAATAGGAATATAGTTTGAGAGTTCTCAAGACTTAAATTCCACTCAGCACATTGACAGTTTTCAAAGTACCGGAATTTTACAAACACTTTCGGATATGCCGGTGATATAAGAGGTGTTTGGTTGTGTTGTTTTTTGAGTATGATTTTGAAAGCAATGTATAAAGTTTATTTAAGTTGTGTAGAAATATTTTTGCCTTGTTATTTCGCTGTTTTTGATGTCCCGAAATCGATGCTTTTGTCCTTGCGATTGTCAAGTTTTACTTTGTCATAATGGAAATAATGAATTCATTTCATCCGGACAATCTCTTACGGTTTCCCCTGATGAGACTACCCAATATAAGCTGGAAGTGATAGCCGAAACTGATGGATATAAAGCCTATGATTTTGTTACTGTAAATGTTAAACAAAATGCAATTACTTCTTTAAATCCGAATCCTGCGGTGTCAGATTTAAATGTTGAATACTACCTTCAGACACCTGCACCAATTTCTGCAACTTTGATGATTAGTCAACCATACGGAAATTCGAATACTTATGATGTTGATGTGAATTCCAGCACCCTTCACATTGATTTATCTTCATATAGTACGGGGTATTATGAAGTTCTTTTATTCTGCAATGGGCAAATAGTAGATACTAAAGCACTTTCAATACAAAGATAAATTAGAAAATATGATTGCTGGTTTTTAACAAATCAGCAATCATATTTTCTATATTTTTACAGAATGAAAATTAAAACTCAAATTCTCTTTTGTCTTTTAATTATTTTAATTAAACCAACTTATGCTCAATGGAAAAAGGTGGATTCAAAAACTCATATCCGTTTAGTGGATTTGTGTTTCATTAATAAAAACACAGGATTTTGTGTCGGAGGCGACGACGAATATGGTAATGGAAAAGGAAACGGAATAATTTTAAGATCTCACGATGGTGGATTGAGTTGGGCTAAAGTATATGAAGATTCTTTTTTGTCAGTTAATGATGTCGTAGCTCTAAATAATATAATTTATTGCTTTGGTAAAAAAAATGGTGTTCCCGTTGGAATTATTTCTAAAGACAGCGGATCTACCTGGAAAATTATTTATAATATATTTGGCATAACAACATCTATTCAAAGTGTACAAGTCTCAAATAATAATATTTATTTTTTGTCGGGAAGTGATTTAGTTAAAGTCACCAACGATTCATCAAAAATTATTTTGTCACATATAGCATTATACGATATCGATAATCTAGATAAAATAGTTGCATTAAACGATCAGGTGACACAGATAAATGAAAGTAAGAATGAGGGAAATTCATGGAACTTAATTTCAGTAAATAATTTCAGTAAAATTTCCGGTAATTCAATGACATATTCATGCATGAAAAGTAATGGAGATTCAATTAGTATTTATGGGACATACCCTAATGTATTATTATCAACTCAAAATGGCGGAAAAGACTGGAAAATACAAGATATAAGTTTTTATAGAGTTTTTTTTCTAACAAGTAATATAATTTATACATATAATTCTAAAAACTTTTATAAATCAAAAGATGGTGGGAGTTCTTTTCAAATAGAATCACCAGAAATCGGTGCAATCGAAAATGTATATGAATTTTATAATGTCGGGTTTATTTGCGGAATTAATGGCTTTCTTATGCGAAATGCACATATTAATTAATATTTTCGAGTGTTTCATCCTAAAATTATTGCTATTTTTGATTTAACAATAATACGAAATGAAGCGTATAAAATTATTAATCTTTCAATTAATTATTTCCTTTTCATCTCTTAACGCCCAATATTCAATTCAATGGGAACGGTGCTATGGAGGTAGTTCCGACGACATGGTTTATTCTATTAAAAATACTATGGATGCCGGATATATAATTGCCGGTGAGACATGGTCTAATAATGGTGATATTACATCTAATCACGGAGGTGCTGATTTGTTATTGTTAAAAATTGATGGAAACGGAAATGTTCAATGGGAAAAATCGCTAGGCGGATCAAATACTGATGGAGCCAGATCTGTCATTGAATCTTCTGATTCGGGATATGTTGCGATTGGATATACTTACTCAAATAATGGTGATGTAACTTCGAATCATGGGACTCGTGATGCATGGATTACTAAAACAAATCATCTGGGTCTCCTGCAATGGCAAAAATCTATAGGCGGATCGGTGGATGATAATCTTGTTTCTTTACAACAAACATCAGATTTTGGTTACATCGCAGCCGGTTACAGTAGCTCCAATGACGGCGACGTAAGTGGTAATCATGGTTATGCAGATTGCTGGGTAGTAAAACTTGATAGTTCAGGAAATATCATTTGGCAAAAAAGTTTTGGTGGTAGTAATGCTGATTGGGCGCAATCAATAATTTGTACTTCGGATGGTGGTTATCTATTCTGTGGGTTTACGAGTTCGAATGATGGCGATGTGAATGGTAATAATGGATTCGGTGACTTCTGGGTTGTCAAACTCGATAATTCGGGAACAATATTATGGCAACAGCCCTTTGGTGGTTCCAATAATGACTGGTCTTACTCTCTGCTAGAAACAGAAGATTATAATTTTCTCATTACCGGTTACGCCGGTTCAATAAATGGAAATGTTACCGGGATACATGGAGCTGAAGATGTATGGACTATAAAACTTGATCAGTCGGGTAATTTAATATGGCAGAAATGTATGGGTGGTAGTGATTTCGAACATGGAAGATCCATGGTGACAAAAGGACTTAATCAATATATCATTTTAGGATCTACAGAATCTACTGATGGAGACGTATTGGCAACGCATGGTCAAAACGATTACTGGTTGATAGATGCTGACAGTTCCGGGAATATCCTATGGAATAAATGTTTTGGTGGCTCCAGAACTGAACTATCCACTTTTTTACAAAACACTTCTGATGGCGGTTTGATATTAGCCGGGAATACCTATTCGAATGATGGAGATGTACATATGAATCATGACACCTCCGGAAATTCACTTGACATGTGGATTGTAAAAATGTCGTACATAACATCGTTGAACTCTTTATCAAAATCTCGTGGTACTGTTATTTATCCGAATCCCTCAAATGGAAAATTCAAAGTATTATTGCCAATGTATGAATCGAATGTCACAATTCAAATAATGGATTCTCAAGGTAAGGTGATTCACTATCGTTCAGATTGTAATCGTGAGTGTGAATTTAATTTAACCGGATATTCAAAAGGTATATATTTATTAAAGTCTATAGGAAATAGTATATCCTGCACCAAATTATTTATTAATTAATACTAATAATTGGAAGATGCTTATTGATTGTGAGAAATTTGAAAATGGAATTTATTTTTTGATGATTAATGACGACGGAAATAGGCAGATCGGGAAATTAATGGTGCATCATTGATTTATCTAAAAATCAGAAATGACAAATTATACCATTGCTAAAAAATGGCTGGCTGCTTTTAATGAACATAATCTGGAAGCACT
>CAZAON010000316.1:0-12151 GCA_964486655.1 uncultured Flavobacteriales bacterium | reverse complement strand
GGAAGAGTATACATATCTTCAAGAGTACGCAGTAAATTATAATGATTGTATCCGTTCAGATAATAATTACCCGGCTGAACCATATTTCCAATGAAGAGACAAACAATATGATTTAATGGTGTAAAATCATCTTCATCAAATGTGAGGATAAACAAACTGTTATTAGTTTGAGCCCAATCGATATAAGGTTTTAAATTATGCTGCAACCATAAATCGCCGGTTTCAATTCTGGCCGGATCACTTCCATTATGCATGTCATTATTCTGATTGGGAATCACAAATGATACATCGGGAAGATGATTGAAGTCTGTCGGAAAATGTGTCATCGAAAGATTACACATAGAGGGAATCTGATTAATTCCGTTTCCCTGCCAGTTTACCCAGGGAGAATGTTTACGTGCATAAGCGCCTGAAGATCCAACTGTGGAACCCGGTGTGGGAAGATCTTCGGAGTAGCCGGTAAAAGTATATCCGGTATTTAACAGAGATGCGCCTAGATTCAGCGATGACCATGGCGTACCTACGGGGAGATTATCAGATGTTTCTCCCTGATCACCGCCCGAGAAAAGCATGATGTAATTTGGCTGGCTTGGATGAGTTAACGCATAATATTCCATCAGGTGCGCAGATTGCGGGAGGAGTGAATTAATGTAAGGCGCACTTGGTGATCCGATAATCTGACTGTAGCCATGATTCTCCATTATGCAAATCACAACATGATCAGGTCTGGGAACTGCGGCAATAGTTCCGGCGGTGATATTTAAAAGAAAAGCAGAGAGAAGTAAAAATGATTTTAAAGAAATACGAATGATCATTTCTGTGATTGGATTTTTTTTACACGCCGCAAAGAAATATTTTTATACTGGATGCCATATGAAGTAATATTATTCGAATTATGAAGATTGGGCTTTCCGGTTTGAATTACAAGTATAAGATTTTTTTTGATTTCTAACACATTTATAACTTTCTGATAATTTCATCCGGGACTCAAATATTGATACAAAAAAGTAGATAATTCTCAATACTTTTGCGCATGCATGAGTCAATACTAATTGCCGATTTCGGATCTCAATATACACAGCTGATAGCAAGGAGAATAAGGGAACTAAATGTGTATTGTGAAATTCATCCTTACCACCAGTTCCCCGTGCTGAATTCTTCCGTTAAAGGAGTTATACTTTCCGGAAGTCCTTCTTCAGTGCGCGATGCAAATGCACCTAACCTTGATCTTTCGGCTATTCGTTCCAGGGTTCCTGTATTAGCCGTTTGCTATGGCGCACAGCTTATCGCTTTTCAGAATGGGGGAGAGGTGCTGCCTTCCCATTTCCGTGAATACGGCAGGGCCCATTTGAAGCAAATCGACGGTGAAATAGACCTTTTCAAAAATATGCATGCCGATTCTACCGTTTGGATGTCTCATGGAGATACAATCGCCAGAATTCCGGACAATTTCGCGGTCGTTGCAAGTACTGCCGAAGTGAAAGTTGCCGCTTTTAAGGTAAAAAACGAACCTACCTATGGAATCCAGTTTCATCCGGAAGTAACTCATTCAGAGGAAGGTAGAGTGTTGCTGAAAAATTTCGTCAGCGGTATCTGTAAATGCTCGGGCGACTGGACCCCAATGTCATTCGTAAATGAAACCATACAATCGTTGCGGGAAACACTGAAGGATGATCAGGTCGTGTTAGGACTTTCAGGTGGTGTGGACAGTTCGGTCGCCGCATCGCTGCTGCATAAGGCGATTGGAAAAAATCTTCATTGCATTTTTGTTGATAACGGTTTGCTCCGGAAAAATGAATTTTCAAGTGTTCTTTCATCCTACGAACACATGGGATTAAATATCACGGGAGTCGACGCCAAAAATGAATTTTATTCCGCTTTAAAGGGACTTACTGATCCTGAAGAAAAGCGGAAGGCAATTGGAAAAACTTTTATCGAAGTATTTGACAAAGAAGCCCACAGGATTCAAAATGTGAAATGGCTGGCGCAGGGTACGATATACCCTGATGTCATAGAATCGGTCAGTGTGAAAGGTCCGTCTGCAACCATCAAAAGCCATCATAACGTTGGAGGGTTGCCTGACTTTATGAAATTGAAAGTGATTGAACCTTTACGAACTCTTTTTAAAGATGAAGTAAGAGCCGTAGGTAAACAACTGGAGCTTGATCCGAATATATTGAACCGGCATCCGTTTCCCGGACCCGGACTTGCCATCAGAATTTTGGGAGACATAACTCCCGAGAAAGTAGCCGTTGTCCAGGAAGCAGATGATATTTTTATTTCACTGTTGAAAAAGCATAATCTCTATGATAAGGTCTGGCAGGCGGGAGTCATACTTTTACCGATTCAGTCTGTCGGTGTCATGGGTGACGAACGCACCTATGAAAAAGCAGTTTGTCTCAGGGCAGTAACATCTATCGATGGTATGACTGCCGACTGGTGTCATCTGCCATTCGAATTCCTGGGTAAAGTATCCAATGAAATCATAAACAAAGTAAAAGGCATCAACAGAGTTGTATATGATATCAGTTCAAAGCCTCCTGCAACAATTGAATGGGAATAAGAAAATGAGACGACAAAAAAGCGAGGAGTATATGTATAGAGGGATTTTGATTTTCCTTTTTCTGATTTTTAATGTCAGTAGCTCTTTTGGTCAACTCACTTCAAAAGATACTGCTCAGGTTCAGTTTATAAATTCGAGGAAATTTTTCATTTATAAGGTCGAAAAAGGAGAAACACTTTATAGCATTTCGCAAAAATTCAAAATTCCTCAGGAAGAAATTCTTCAATTCAATAAAGAAGTTGTTGCTGACGGATTAAAAAACAAAATGAGGCTGTGGGTGCCGGCTTATAGCTGGTTGAATAAAGATACGGCTCAAACCGTAGTCGTAAAACCCGCGGTGAATGAGACTTATAAAATTGCTGTTGTAACCGGACTAAATCTTCCAAAAGTTTATACCGGTGAGGATACTTCAATGACTAAAGAAATTTTATCAAAGGACGTAAAGGATAATCTCGAATTTGTTGAGGGAATTTTTTCCAGCGCCGAAATTCACAAAAACAAATATAAGGTTCACATTCATATAATCGATTCCGAAGGTGATAGTATTAAACTGATCACAAAATTAAAGAAGCAAAAGGATTTCAACCTGATAATTACCAATGAAACGGGAACCATGCTTAAAACAATTTCAGCTTTTTCGGAAACATATAATGTTAAATTGTTGTCATGCGGAGTAAATACCTATGACCTTTTAAAAAGCAACGGCAATGCATTTGCACTGATGCCGTCATCCAATGCTCAATGTGAAGAAGCGGGTGTTTTTGCATCAGCATATTTTAAAGATGCGACGGTAATTGCAATGCGTACAGCGACCTGGAAGGAAAATGAATATACCGAATCTTTTGCAACCGGTTGGAGAAAAAACTCCGACAAGAAAATCAAACGTCCCGATTACTCGAAAGGCGGCGCGGATGCCATTACAGACAGTTTGAATAAAACCTCGACAAATGTCATTTTTATTCCGACCTCCAATGAAGAAATTGTTTCCTCGGTATTGAATGCACTCAAAGAAAAAAGTACCGATTATAAAATTAATGTTATCGGTTTGCCAACGTGGCAGTTTTTTGAAACGGTTGATCAGCGTCTTTTGGAGATTTGCAACGTTCATCTTTTTAGTTCCGGCATGATTGATTATTCCACTGAAGCTGTTACAACATTCCGTAAATATTTCAGGGAAAAATATAACACAGAACCATCCGATATTTCTTTCCAGGGATATGACGCATATACTATTATGGATTCATTTTTGAATGAAAATGGTTCCGGTTTTTTTCCTGACGACAATCAAAAAGTAAAAGGAATTTATTCTGATTATCACTTCCTGCGATCCGATTCGAAGTCTTGTTTTG
Organism: uncultured Flavobacteriales bacterium; assembly: GCA_964486655.1. GTDB lineage: Bacteria > Bacteroidota > Bacteroidia > AKYH767-A > 2013-40CM-41-45 > JADKIH01. The sequence goes on along the minus strand of CAZAON010000316.1, from coordinate 8,239 downwards.
AAAACAGGATTATTCATGTTTTTCAGCCTTCAAAAGTCGGGTATGCGGATCTGGCAAAAACTGTAAAGATTCATTGATGCCGGACAATAGGGAAATCGGAAACTGGTTTCGGGAACTCCAGGATAATATCTGTAAGGGCATTGAAAAGGCCGATGGAAAGGCTTTTCATGAGGATTTATGGGAAAGACCGGGCGGTGGGGGAGGACGAACAAGAGTTCTTTCGGAAGGGAAGATCATTCAGAAAGGAGGCGTCAATTTCTCAGCCGTTTATGGAAATGCTCCTGAATTCCTGCTTTTGCAAAATGGGATTCAAGATTCGAATGCACAGTTTTTTGCAAGTGGTGTTTCCATAGTCATGCATCCGGTGAATCCATTTGTGCCCATCATTCATATGAATGTCAGATATCTTCAGGTTGCTGATAAATGGTGGTTCGGTGGCGGAATAGATTTAACTCCACATTATGTTAAATCGGATGATGCGGTATTTTTTCATTCGACTTTGAAAAATGTTTGCGATAAACATGATAAACTTTATTACCGGGATTTTAAAAAGTATGCTGATGATTATTTTTTCATTAAGCATAGAAATGAAACAAGGGGAATCGGAGGAATATTTTTTGATCAGATGAGCGGTAACGAAGATGAATTTTCGTTGCGATTTGACTTTGTTAAAGATGTGGGATTGTGTTTTCTTCCGGTTTATTCCGAGTTGATTCAAAGAAATAAGTCTGAAAGATACACTGAAGAAAATTTGAAATGGCAACGTTTGCGCAGAGGCCGTTATGTTGAATTTAATCTGCTTTATGATAAGGGAACCAAATTCGGTCTCGATACAAATGGCAGGACAGAATCCATTTTGATGAGTTTGCCGCCATTAGCCGAATGGGAATATGATTATAAAACCGGAGACGGATCGCCTGAAGCCGATACATTATCATTTTTAAAAAAGGGAATTGATTGGCTAAAAACCTGAAACAAACTTTTGGTGACAGAGCTTCGGAATTTTTCCTTTCGCTGAATCCTGAATTCAAATTACCAAAGCATTTTGAGTTTTTAATGCCGTACGATTCAACGCGTGTACAGGAAATTACCGGTAATTTCTTTCGTAAATTTTATAGTGATAACGACAAACGGATTTTCATACTCGGAATTAATCCGGGCCGATTTGGTGCCGGCAGCACCGGAATTGCATTTACGGATCCTGTAAGGTTGAAGACAGATTGCGGAATAGAAAATTCACTTGAACAGCGATCTGAATTGTCAAGCACTTTTATTTATGAAATGATTAAAAGCTGGGGCGGAGTAAAATCCTTTTATGATCGCTTTTTTCTGACAGCTGTTTGTCCGGTTGGTTTTATCGCGCACGGAAAGAATATCAATTACTATGATGATAGCACCTTGCTCAGGTCGAGTTATGGTTTCATCATTGAAACCTTAAAACATCAGTTGAGTTTCGGAGCACATCGAAAAATTGCAATCTGCCTTGGTGAGGGTAAAAATTATAATTTCCTGAGCAGTTTAAATGAGGAGTTTAACCTGTTTGATGAAATTTATCCTTTGGCACATCCAAGGTTTATCATGCAATACAAAAGAAAAAAACTTCAGGACTACATAGGAATTTACATTGAAACCCTTGAAAAAGCTGTTCAAAAAACAGTATCCTGAACAGATTTATTTCAGATTTTTTGAACCAAAATTCGCATATTTGCAAAAAACCTATACGACAATGTCACACGACAATCACGCGACGAATGAAAATAAGGGCCTTTGGTATACATATTTTGGACAAGGCGGCGCAGCAGTATTTGCATTATTATGGATACTAATGCTGTTGACCTGGATATTCAGCGTTCTTAAGTGGGGCTGAAAATCCTTTTTTAACGCGTCATCTGTTTAATCTTGGCGATATACATTGGATCTTCGGCATAGACGGAACCGAGGAACTTCAAATAGATCTCCGATAGTTTAAAACTGCTTTCCTGCCAGTGTTTGTAATCCTTGATGCAATCTTCCCAGGTTTCGTACACGGCATAGTTATTCTGACTTTTGTATTTTTTCAGATCGCTTTTTTCACCTTTCACGATCAGATTTTCTCCGGGTAAAAACAATCCGACGGCGGAACTTTTACGCTTATACGGATAACGCATTCCCAGCAGATTATTGGTTCTTTTGGTCAGGTAAGAATTAAGGTTTCCTGACTCAATCAGAATCTGAGCATATACCTGTTCGGGACAGATGATATGATTTGCTTCCAATTCGAGCAGCAGATTTTCTTTTGTCAAAGGTTTTGATACCTGCGTTTTTTGCAGATAGATCTTTTTCACCTTATCCTGATGATCGTAAGAGAAATCGTTATAGGTTAAGAAGAAGAAGAAAAACGCGAATGAAAATAAGAACACGCGATTCCATCTTTTTGTTGAGTATGTATCAGTCGGACGCATATAATGATCGCATCCGGGATTCATACATACATTATAGTTCTTTTCCTTGTAGATTTTTTTCGTATGACAGCAGCTTGTTTTCATTGTTAAACATTTTTGAACTATGCATTTGGCAATACATGATATGCTGTTATCAATTATGAAGTCTAAAAGTATATCAGGGCCGGCCCGGTGTAAACCTTATTTGGCGAAAAGGCCCGGTGGAATGGGAGAATCAGGATAAGGAAGGGGTCAATGACTTAAGGATTTTATCCAAATAGGTTCATTTTCATTTATATACAAGATTCAAACAGTTGATTATTTGATTAATTTCAGACTTTTCTGATTCCGGACTCAGAATTTTTGAATTTTTTAAATCATTTGTTATCTAAACCATTTTAGAATTGAATTTTTGAATACCCGGGAATCTCACCAAACGGAGCACGGCAGTACTTGTTATTTAGCTATAACGTCTAATTATAAGGCGGTACGGCCTTATTTCAAGGCCGTGCTGTCTTATAATGTTTTACGCATTATGTTAATGTAGTGAAGCGTATGCTATTTTTTTCATTCAAGGTTTTCGGGTCTTGCCCTGCGGAAATAAAGACGCAAAAATGCGGAATGTGTTTTTCACGAATGAGCAATGCGGATTTATTGGAGCAGGGCAAGACCCGAAAACCGTTTCCCTCAGAGCTGCGAGCAGACTTCTATTTCAGAAGGATGCAAGAGCGGCGAGGAGGGAGTGAATGAAAAAAAGTTAAGTAATGTATTCTTACCTCGATAAACTATTTAATCGTCTTGGAATTTCTTATGAATGGCGTTGGCGGTTATTAACGCTCGATCTACGATTACTTGGCTTTTGTCTCTCATTGATTGACAACAAAACTCGCCGATCAAAGTCCATTCTTGTATTGCTATGTGTTGCGGCCTCTTATTATGTATTTCACAAACTAAAGAGCTGATTTCATTAAGGGCTGTAATTTTTGCTCGCTTAATATAATGCGCGACCATTTTCGACTTTAGGTGTCCAAACATATTGCAGTTAATTTTTGACCCGTGTTAGTAGCACGGGTTTTTTTTATTTCCTCTAATATACTAACTCACCTAATGCAACCCACAGGCGCGATGGAACTACTTAACGATAATGCGTATTATAGGACTATTTCTGTCCTATAATTAATATTATGTTAAGTCATATTTAACCCGATTCACTTATCTAATACTCCTATTGATTACCTGACTGTTCTAAATACCCGCATCTGAGAATTGGTAACCTGCATTAAGATTTGGTAACAAATGAAAAATCCGGGACGACCTTCCGTTTTGAATATCTACTTTTGAGAATTACACCTACTCCATGAAACTAATAAATGCGATTCTGCTTTTAATGGTACTTCCGGTAATTGCCATTTGCCAGATTCCGAATGCTTCTTTTGAAAACTGGACTAATTCTGCTCCTGATGACTGGCAAATTAACAGTTCGCCTCCATCTTTATTGCCTGTAACCCAATCTACCGATGCTCATTCGGGCAATTATGCGTTGCGGTGTGAAATTGTTGATGATTCCGGTATACCGTTCGGTCCATTTGTTCAGCCTTCCAGTACAAGTCATGGTTTTTCGTACACTCAAAATGATTCTGTTCTATATGGCTTTTATAAAGCCGATATGATTAACAGTAATCTCGGACTTGTTGAAGTATGGATATATGACTCTTTACTTAATCAGATTGGTGCCGGGTTCGCCATGTTGCCTTCCATAGCTAATTATACGGAATTTGCCATACCAATTATTTACACTCCGGGTTCAGTCCCATATGAAATGTCAATTATTATTCAGATGACTGATACCGATACTACCGGCGGATTCAATGTCGGATCTTATTTTTTAATCGATGATCTTTCGTTTACGCATACGTCTACGGTAAATATCGGAAAGCCTATTCAAAGCTATTATTCCGTTTCGCCTAATCCCGCAAATGATGTTATAGCCGTACACGCCGATTTCTTGAATCGCGAAAAGATTTATTATACCATCTATGATATAATGGGCAAGAAAATATTAAGTGATCAGATTCACGCAGTCAGCGCTAACAGCACTGATAACATTGACGTCAGTTCATTGAACCCCGGAAATTACCTGATGATAATTACCGACGGCAAAAACTCATCCACAAAGAAAATCGTGATCAGTCGCTAACCGATTATTTTTGTTCCAGCTGAGCTTTGATCTTGTTATACTTTTCTGTCTCACCGGTTTTAGCATACAATTGCTTCAATGAATTTAAAGTTCCCTGGTGAATTGACATGTCATCTTCAGTTTTCTTCGGATTGTTTTCAAGAGCCTTTAACAAAAACGGTTCAGCCTCATGGAATTTCTGGTCGAACTTAACCTTTGCTTTTGCATACTCATTATTATCGGTAAGCTTATTGGCCTGATTATTCATTTCGGCAGCCTGGTTAAAATACATAGCACCAAGATTGAAATTCAGTTCGTAGTTATTCGGGCTTATGGCCAGACCTTTTTTATATGCTTCTTCGGCCTTTGTGGTCAACTCGGCATAATTCTTTGGCTTTGGCAGATCTTTTCCGTCAGCACTATGCGGATTAGCGAGGTTATCGTATGAACTTCCTAAAGCAAGGTAAAGATTCGGATTATTTGGGTCTTTGGCAGTTGCTTCATTCAGGGCCTGGGTTGCCTGTTCTGTTTTACCACTTCCCAATAAAATATTGATCTGATATAACAATAAACTAATCGTGTCAGGATAAACAGCACGTCCATCCATAATAGTATTTAATGCTGCAGTTGTATCTTTTTGCGCTTTATGAATATTCGCCAGATTCAGATATATATTCGAATCAGGATATTTCATGTTGATCAGTTTCGAATAATATAATTTTGCCTTTTCAAGATCACCTGCACGTTCGGCCGAATAAGCTGAATTCAGCACAACAGCCGTATCTCCGGGAGTCATTTTCTGAACCAGTTCAAAATCTGTCAGCGCCGTATTGTATTGTTTAGCCTGAAACGCGGCAACTCCTTCCTGGAAAACTTTGTTAGCCAGTAATGGAATTCTAGCCATTTTGATTTCGTCTGCCCATTCATTTCCCGGTTCAAGATCCAATGCCTTCTGGTACGATTCGTAAGCCGTCAGCAGACAGTTTTCACACAAATTCGGGTATTTTTCATTCTTATATAATGCATCATAAATCAGTCCGCGTGTATACCAGCTCTTTGCCATATCCTTCGTCTGCTCATGCACAACGACCTCATCAATTGCCTCTTTAGCTTTATCAAATTGCTCATAAGGTTTATTATAGTAGTTCCTTGCGGTCTGAAGTTTTGCTTTCTGTGCAATTACATTAACAGCAGATATACAGGTAATTAATAAAGCCAGGGTTAATTTTCTCATTTCCTTTTTTGCGAATTATTATGTTAAATAGGTTCTTGTTCTGTTGAAGGATCTTCCGTAGAATTTTCCGGTTGAGCCGGCGGTGAATCAGGCGAATTCAGACTCTCTGACTTAGCAGCTTCCTCAGCCTTTTTCTCTTCCTCATCTACTTCGACTTTAGCTACCGAAGCGATGGCATCGTCATCGTCTAAACGGATTAGTCTTACTCCCTGAGTTGCACGTCCCATTAAACGTAATTCATCGACACTCATTCTAATTGTGATGCCGGATTTATTAATGATCATCAGATCATCATCTGACTGAACAACTTTAATGGCAATAAGGTCACCGGTTTTTTCGGTAATGTTAATCGTCTTTACTCCTTTCGCTCCACGGTTAGTCTTTCTGTATTCTTCCACTTCTGAACGTTTGCCGTATCCTTTCTCCGACACAACAAGTACAGAATCTTTTTCTACGTCAGTCACACAAACCATTCCGATTACTTCATCATCCGCTCCGTCGAGTGTAACACCTTTCACACCCGTTGAGTTTCTACCCATAGGTCTGACGGTATCTTCGTTGAAACGAACAAGCTTGCCTTTTTTAGTAGCCAGCATTATCTCGTTTTTACCGTTGGTCATCCTTGCTTCAAGCAGCACATCATTATCCTCGATATTAATGGCATTGATTCCGGATAAACGCGGACGGGAATAAGCTTCAAGAGCGGTTTTCTTAATCGTACCATTCTTCGTACACATCACAATGAAATTATTGTTGATGTATTCCTGATCTTCGAGATCCTTAACGTTTATAAATGCTTTTATTTTATCGTCCGGACTCAGACTGATTAGATTTTGTATGGCGCGGCCTTTTGAAGTTTTATTTCCTTCCGGTATGCTGTATACTTTTAACCAGTAGCATCTGCCCTTTTCAGAGAAGAACAGCATGTAATTGTGATTTGTTGCAATGTAGATATGCTCAACGAAGTCGGCATCCCGTGTTGTACTTCCTTTCGATCCTCGTCCTCCTCTTCCCTGTGTACGGTATTCGGAAAGTGGTGTTCTTTTGATATAACCAAGGTGAGAGATAGTGATAACTACATCTTCATCCGCTATCATATCTTCCATAGAAATATCGTCGCCCGAATAAACTACTTCAGTTCTCCTGTTATCTCCGTACTTTGATTTAATCTCGGTAAGTTCATCTTTGATGATATCCATTCTCAATTCCTCATTCGAAAGAACGTCACGGTAATATTCGATGAGTTTTAACAACTCATTGTATTCATCACGAATCTTATCTCTTTCAAGACCTGTCAATCTCTGCAATCTCATTTCGAGAATTGCTTTTGACTGAATCTCGCTGAGTTTAAATTGCTCCATTAATCCGTCCTGCGCAATTTGCGGAGTCTGTGATGCACGAATTAACGCGATAACTTCATCAAGGTGATCGAGAGCAATTAATAATCCTTCTAATATATGAGCACGTTTTTCGGCTTCAGATAATTCATATTGAGTACGACGAACAACAACTTCATGTCTGTGATTGACAAAATGTACAATCAGATCTTTCAGGTTAAGAGTCATTGGCCGGCCGTGAACCAGCGCGACGTTATTGATACTGAATGATGACTGAAGTGAAGTAAATTTGAAAAGGTTGTTGAGTACAACATTTGAAATAGCATCTCTTCTTAATTCGTACACGACACGAATGCCTTCACGATCGCTTTCATCACGAATATCGGTGATGCCATCAATTTTTTTCTCATTGATCAGATCAGCGGTACGCTTGATCATTTCAGCCTTGTTCACCTGGTAAGGAACCTCAGTGACAACAATTCTTTCCTTTCCGTTGGCGGTTGTTTCAATGGTTGCGCGGGCTCTCATGACAATACGTCCGCGGCCGGTCTGATACGCTTCTTTCACACCCGAATAACCGTAGATAATTCCGGAAGTCGGAAAATCCGGAGCCTTGATAAATTTCATCAGCTCCTCTATGGTAATTTCTCTGTTATTTATGTATGCAATGGTGCCGTCAATGACTTCGGTAAGATTGTGTGGTGCCATGTTAGTGGCCATTCCGACCGCAATTCCTGAAGCTCCGTTGATCAGTAAATTCGGCACTTTGGCAGGAAGCACGGTTGGTTCCTGCAAACTGTCATCAAAGTTTAATGTAAAATCGACGGTGTTCTTATCAATATCGGCTAACAGTTCTTCGGCAATTTTGCGAAGACGGGCTTCGGTATACCTCATCGCGGCCGGACTATCGCCATCCATGGATCCGAAGTTTCCTTGTCCGTCTATTAACGGATAACGAAGGCTCCAATCCTGAGCCATACGAACCATTGCATCGTAAACAGATCCATCGCCGTGAGGGTGATATTTACCCAAAACCTCTCCGACTATACGGGCAGATTTTTTATAGGGACGG
>CAZAON010000315.1:0-2272 GCA_964486655.1 uncultured Flavobacteriales bacterium | reverse complement strand
ATCCCAACGTCAAAGGGGTCGAATTCGACTCCTTTATGTATGAAGCAGGAAGTAACTCTTTTGTGCTTTCTCCAACAAAGTGGATTGAAACTACAAATGCCATCGGCATAATTTCGAAATCAGGAAGCGGAGGAGGCACATACGCTCATTTGGATATTGCTTTTGAATTTGCCTCATGGGTAAGCGCTGAATTCAAACTTTACATGCTTGTTGAATTCAAGAGGTTGAAAGCTGATGAAAACGACCGCTTAAAATTGGAGTGGAACTTACAACGTACTTTAGCAAAAGTGAATTATCACATCCACACAGATGCCATCAAAGAAAACCTCATCCCTCAAACTCTTTCGAAAGAGAAAATAAATTTTGTGTATGCGGATGAAGCAGATATGCTCAATATGGCGTTGTTTGGTCTTACAGCAAAACAATGGAGAAATGCAAACCCAAAAGCCGAAGGCAACATTCGAGATGACGCCAGCATTGAGCAACTCGTGGTTTTATCCAATATGGAAAGCATCAACGCTGTTTTAATTCATCAGGGGTTGAGGCAAGGTGAACGGCTACAGCAGTTAAACAAAGTTGCCATTACGCAAATGAAATCGCTGGTAGGAAATAAACAATTGAAGAAACTGAAATAAGTTCGATGAAATAATCCTTGTAATTCTCCTTCCAACTCTCCATATTCGCATTGCCTTTTGAAGCGCAAAGTGAAAATCGAAAATGCATTGAACAAAGTAAATTCTCCGGCAACACCACCCCAAAGTTCCTTAAAACTGCATCGCCTCAACTAAATTGAACATAACTTTTTAAAAACCAAAGTGCTTTTATAATTTAATCGAATCATGGAACAAGCTAACCACGAGTATTTAAAAAGGGAGGCATTTGACAAGCTCATTAGGGGCAATGTCGCAACTTATCAGTTGGAATTGGAGAGATTTAATATAGTAGAGTTTGAGAATAAGGATGGTTTCAAAATTGAATTTGGTGCATTTGCCTTTTTAGTTGAGTATCCCATCAGCAATTTCAAAAGTCATACAGTAATTACATTCTCGTTTCCCAACGAATCACCTGCATTGAAAAAAATCAAAGGGGGCTTAACGTTATCTGACATTGAAAAATATTTTATTAAGCGGATGCAAGAAATAAAATTTCTTAGAGATAGTGGCTATTACTTAAACGAAATTCTCAGAGATGGTGACCGAAAAATTACCAATGAAAAAATTAAAAAGAAATTAAATGATTTATTCGAATATCTTTTTGCCGCGGCGTTTATCATTTTAGTTTTTTATTTTGTATTAAAAATGGGGGGAGGGAGTTCATCAGATCATTTTTATCGTAAACCTTGAAATAAATTATGGATGGAGTAGAAATTAAAGTAAAAATTCTTGAGACGGAAGGGGAGTTCAAGGGGCAGTATTCTGATTATCTTTTTAGATTGAGAGTGGATAAAAACGTTCCCGTTTTTCGAAGTGGCCGTTTAAATGGACTGGTAAGATTATGAATGAAACGATAACCATCCCACAAAATCGAATTCATGACCCTATATCTGAAGATGATTTTGAATTGCCTAAAAATGTAAAAGTTAGAAAGCAAGTCATTATTGACGCGATAAATAAATATCTTGACAGCCAATATAGTTAAGTTTTCTGCCCTTCACTGATTTTAGGGATAGGGCGATAGCATTGAAATTGTAGCTCTCTAAAAATCCGATGAAATGTCCGTAAATTAAATTGAGTCACAACTTCAAAGTTTCAAACTTCGAGTTTGTTTAAATATTATTCACTATTCGATTGGGTGATTCTAATCAATGAATAATTACCTTCGCCTATTATGAACAACTTCATCGTCTCAGCCCGCAAATACCGCCCCGATACATTCGATACTGTAGTCGGGCAAAACAATATCACCCACACATTAAAGAATGCCATAAAAAATAATCATCTCGCACAGGCATTTCTTTTTACAGGTCCCCGTGGAGTTGGGAAGACAACCACTGCAAGGTTGCTTGCAAAAACGGTTAACTGTACCAATGTTTCGAAGCAAACAGAAGCATGTAATGAATGTAAGTCATGTACATCATTCAATGCAGGAACCACACTCAATATCTTTGAACTGGATGCCGCAAGTAATAACAGCGTTGATGATATCAGGGTACTTGTAGAACAGGTGCGCTATCCGCCACAGGGAGGCCGGTTCAAAGTATATATCATAGATGAGGTTCACATGCTCAGCACGAATGCCTTCAATGCATTCCTGAAAACACTTGAGGAGCCAC
>CAZAON010000314.1:0-13246 GCA_964486655.1 uncultured Flavobacteriales bacterium | reverse complement strand
GATTGCTGATGAATTTCGACGGACAGGAAGTCGTTTGCAGACTAGTTGGAAGTTTCAATGCATACAATCTGACCGCTGTTTACGCGACGGCAGTTCTGCTTGGACAAAAGAAATCAGATGTACTCTCAGGGATCAGTTTATTGATGCCGGTTGAAGGGCGATTCGATTATGTAACATCTTCCACAAACGTTACAGGTATTGTTGATTACGCGCATTCACCTGATGCCTTGCAAAATGTTTTGGCAACGATTCATGATGTCAGCACAGGTCATGGCCGTATCATAACAATAGTAGGTTGCGGCGGTGACAGAGACGCAGCCAAACGTCCGGTCATGGCACGAATCGCATGCGAAATGAGTGACCGTGTTATCCTTACAAGTGACAATCCGCGCTCCGAAGATCCCGCAGAGATCATCAGGCAAATGGAAGAAGGAATTGATTTGGGAAATAAACGTAAAGCGGTTTCAATTGCTGATCGTAAAGAAGCGATTCGTACGGCTGTAAGTTTTGCTCAGCCCGGCGATGTGATCCTGGTCGCAGGTAAAGGACATGAAAAATACCAGGAAGTGAAAGGCGTTCGCACTCCTTTCGATGATAAGGAAGTGTTATTGGAACTATTCAAAATCATGGCCTGATGTTGTATTACCTGTTCGCTTATTTAAAGGAAGAATTCGGCATGCCCGGCGCCGGTGTATTTCAATACATCTCTTTCCGTGCTGCCAGTGCGCTGATTACTTCACTCATTATCTCACTTATTTTCGGGAAACGTATTATCAATTTCCTGAGAAAAATGCAGGTAGGCGAAACGGTACGTGAACTCGGATTAGCGGGACAGAATGAAAAGCAGGGAACACCTACAATGGGAGGATTTATTATTCTCGGTGCAATCCTGATTCCGACACTTCTTTTTGCGCGACTGGCGAATGTTTACATCGTCACTATGCTCATAACGACAATCTGGCTTGGAGTCATCGGATTTATCGACGATTACATAAAAGTTTTCAAGAAAGACAAAGCCGGTCTTGCCGGTAAGTTCAAAGTACTTGGTCAGGTTGGACTCGGAGTAATAGTCGGTTGTATTTTCTATTTCAATCCGAATGTGGTTGTCAAAGAACGCCAGGAGAAGAACACCATTTTTATTCACGATAAAAATTCGAACGTAATTGATGATGTTCGTCAGAATGAGAATGCGCTTTATTCACCACACCAGGTTAAATCGACCAAGACAACAATTCCATTTATAAAGAATCACGAATTTGATTACGCATTCCTGATTACATGGCTTGGAGATACAATGCGCAAATATGCATGGCTCGTATTCATCCCTGTAGTGATTCTGATCATTACAGCAGTGTCAAACGGTGCCAACATCACAGATGGTATCGACGGACTGGCAACTGGAACGAGTGCGATAATCGGGGTCACGCTTGGTGTGCTTGCTTACGTTTCGGGTAATACGGTTTTCGCGAATTATCTCGACATCATGTACATCCCGAATGCGGGCGAACTGGTTGTATTCATCGCCGCATTTGTCGGTGCATGCGTGGGATTTCTATGGTACAATGCCTACCCGGCCCAGGTTTTTATGGGTGATACGGGTAGTTTGGCGCTTGGCGGGATCATCGCTGTTTATGCAATCGCCATTCGGAAAGAACTTTTGATCCCGATTTTATGCGGAATCTTCCTCGTCGAAAATCTTTCAGTCGTCATGCAGGTCAGCTACTTCAAGTATACGAAGAAGAAAACCGGTGAAGGGAAAAGAATATTTCTCATGTCTCCATTGCATCATCATTACCAGAAAAAAGGATATCACGAAGCTAAAATTGTTTCAAGATTCTGGATCCTGGGAATCATGCTTGCAGTATTGACAGTTGTAACACTCAAGTTAAGATAATGAATACGAACGGCAATCTCATAGTTATTATCGGCGCCGCTGAAAGCGGGGTTGGAGCTGCCGTGCTTGCATGTAAAAAAGGTTTCGAAGTATTCGTGAGTGATTCGGGAATAATTAAGGAGGAATATAAAAGATTGCTCAATCATTATTCAATTCCATTCGAAGAGAATAATCATTCGACCGAAAAAATACTTACTGCAAAAGAAGTTATTAAGAGTCCGGGTGTGCCCGATAACGCAGAGTTGATCAAAAAAATCAAAGCTGCCGGAATACCTGTTATCAGTGAAATTGAATTTGCCGGACGATTTACAACGGCAACGACAATCGGAATAACGGGAACAAATGGTAAAACGACGACAACAATGCTCGTTTATCATGTAATGCAAAAGGCAGGATTAAATGTCGGACTTGCAGGAAATGTAGGAAAGAGTTTCGCTTTACAGGTTGCTGAAAAGGATTTTGACTATTACGTTTTAGAACTGAGCAGTTTTCAGTTAGACGGAATGTTCGACTTCCGTTGCAATGTGGCAATACTCACAAACATTACTCCCGATCATCTTGACAGGTACGATTACAAACTTGATAACTATATACGTTCAAAGTTCCGCATTACGCAAAATCAAACCGAAGAGGATGCATTTATCTATTGCAATGATGATCCGTTAACTATTGAACACCTCTCTTACATCAAAGGAAAAGCGCACCGTTATCCATTCTCCATCAAAATGAAACCGGAAGAAGGCGCCTGGCTCGAAAACAATCACCTACAAATACTAACTAAAAACCAAAAATTCGACATGCTTATACATGAACTAGCTTTACAGGGAAAACACAACCTCTACAACACAATGGCTGCGGGTATCGCGACGCGTTACCTTGATTTGCGAAAAGAAATCGTTCGCGAAAGCTTCTCCGATTTCAGAAACGTTGAGCACAGACTTGAGTTTGTTGCATCAGTGCACGGAATTGAATTTGTAAACGATTCAAAAGCCACCAATGTTAATTCAACATGGTATGCGCTGGAGAGTTTTAATCAGCCTGTAATTCTTATACTGGGCGGAGTTGATAAGGGCAACGATTACACAATACTTGAAGATCTCGTAAAAGACAAAGTGAAAGCGATCGTATGTCTTGGCAAGGACAATAAAAAACTTGAAAAAGCATTCAAGGGCCTTGTTCCTGAATTCGTAGAGGCAAACACGGCCGAAGAAGCGGTACAGGCATCTTATCGTCTTGGCAAAAAAGGAGATGTGGTATTGCTTTCGCCTGCTTGCGCAAGTTTCGACCTGTTCGAAAATTACGAAGACCGCGGACGTCAGTTTAAAAAGGCTGTCAGGAATCTCTAATAAATAATATAATTCAACATGCAGGTAACCTGGCTCGATAAATATTTTAAAGGCGATCGCACAATCTGGCTGATCGTATTTATCCTTTCAATCTTTTCTTTGCTGGCTGTTTATAGCAGCACAGGGACGCTTGCGTATAAATATCAAAGCGGGAATACGGAATATTATTTGCTCAAGCATTTATTTATTCTCCTGCTTGGAATCGGATTGATGTATCTCGCGCATTTAGTGAGATACACTTATTACTCCAAAATCTCCATGATTGCTTTGTGGATTACCGTTCCTCTGCTTTTGCTTACTCTTATGCTCGGCACTAATCTGAATGAAGCAAGCAGATGGCTTACGTTGCCGGGAGTTAATATCACATTTCAGACATCCGATTTCGCGAAACTGGCTTTGATTATGTATGTCGCCAGGGTTCTTTCGAAAAAGCAGGATGAGATTACAAATTTCAAATCGGCTTTTCTTCCGGTTATTGTTCCGGTTGTAATCGTATGCGGATTAATTCTCCCCGCAAATTTCTCCACGGCGGCAGTTGTATTTCTGTCGGCTTGCTACCTGATGTTCATCGGCAGGATCAGCATGAAGTACATTCTCGGAATGGTTGGAATTGGAATTACCGGTTTTACATTGTTTGTTGTCATTGCACTCGCGACCGGTCATACCGGACGAATCGACACGTGGAAAGCGAGAATTGACCGCTTCGTTGATAATGGAGACAATACGGATAATTACCAGACCGAACAGGCGAAAATAGCCATAGCGCGCGGCGGGTTTTTCGGACAGTTTCCCGGAAACAGCATGCAAAGAAATTTCTTACCACATCCATATTCGGATTTTATCTATGCGATCATAGTCGAAGAATATGGTTTCCTCGGAGGTGCATTGATTCTTTTTCTATACCTCTTGTTGTTTTTCAGAGTTATCAAATTCATACATCACAGCCCGATGGCATTCGGCACTCTGCTGGCCGCAGGGTGTACGTTCATGCTCGTATTTCAGGCTCTCATAAATATGGCCGTTGCAGTAAACCTGTTTCCTGTAACCGGTCAGCCGTTACCTATGCTCAGCATGGGAGGAACATCAATCTGGTTTACGAGCATTTCGCTCGGGATCGTGCTTAGTGTCAGCAGGCAGATTGAAAAAGAAAAGAAAGAGGGAGGACATGAACTTGCAGCGGCATAAGCTTCGTGTCATAATCAGTGGAGGAGGTACAGGCGGACATATTTTTCCGGCTATTGCAATCGCAAACCGGCTTAAGAAGGAAAATCCCGAAACGGAAATTCTCTTCGTCGGTGCGAATGGCAGAATGGAAATGGAAAAAGTTCCTGCCGCAGGTTATAAAATTGAAGGATTAAACATAAGCGGGTTACAGAGGCGAATTTCATTTCAGAATTTTCTTCTTCCGTTAAAAGTAATACAAAGTATAATGAAGGCCAGAGCCATTATCAAATCCTTTGCTCCCGATGTCGCCGTCGGTGTTGGAGGCTATGCAAGTGGTCCGCTTCTTTATGCGGCAACAATGATGAAAGTTCCTTCTTTAATCCAGGAACAGAATTCATTTGCCGGAATTACGAATAAAATCCTGAGTAAAAGAGTGCAGAGTATTTGTGTCGCATTTGATGGAATGGAAAAGTTTTTTCCGAAAGACAAACTCGTCACTACCGGTAATCCGGTGAGGGAAGAAACAATCAATATCAGTGGAAAGCGCGATGAAGCATTTAAATTCTTTTCACTCGATCCTTCCAAGAGGACAATTCTCGTAATAGGCGGAAGTCTCGGCGCGAGAACTATAAATGACAGTGTGGAGAATTTGCTCAAAGATCTTGTGACGCACGATATTCAGTTAATATGGCAGACAGGTAAGTTTTTTTATGAAAGAGCTACCGCCGCCGTCGCCGGTCTGAATTCAAAAAACGTTGTCGTATTCGATTTTATCAATCGGATGGATTTTGCATATGCTGCCGCTAATCTGATCATATCCCGTTCCGGGGCAAGTTCGGTGTCTGAGTTAACATTCATCGCGAAGCCCGCAATACTTGTCCCTTCGCCGAATGTGGCCGAAGACCATCAGACTAAAAATGCCATGGCTCTTGCTTCAAAGGGTGCGGCAATACTTGTTTCTGATGAAGAGTGCAGGTTTAATCTGCTCAATGTTGTATTGGAAGTTATAAATGATGAGGGCAGACAAAATGCTCTTAAAGAAAATATAAGTAAACTGGCTTTGCACGATTCCGCCGGACGCATCGCCGATGAAGTATATAGAATAGCGGCAAAATAAAACAACACACAATTGAACATCTCCCGGTTCGATAACATTTATTTCCTTGGAATTGGCGGCATCGGTATGTCGGCCCTCGCCCGTTATTTCAAACGAATGGGCAGGAATGTTTCCGGTTATGACAAAACACCAACGCCGTTAACCGATGAATTGATTTCGGAAGGGATCAGTATTCATTTTAGCGATGACATAAATGCAATTGATCCGAAGTTTACCGATAAAGAAAGGACATTAATTGTATATACACCGGCTGTTCCGGCCAATCACAGCGAACTGAATTATTTCCGCTCAAATGATTTCACGGTTAAGAAGAGATCAGAAGTGTTGGGCATGATTACCGAAGGAACATTTACGATTGCCGTTGCAGGAACTCATGGGAAGACGACTACCTCTTCCATGATTGCACATATTTTGAAATCGGCCGGATTAAATTGTTCGGCATTCCTTGGAGGAATTTCCAAGAACTACAACACAAACCTTTTATTGCCCGAAAAAAATTCAGGCACCGCATATACTGTCGTTGAGGCCGATGAATACGATCGTTCTTTCCTGGCGCTAAGTCCGGCATTGTCAGTGATCACTTCCATGGATGCCGATCATCTGGACATTTACGGAAACGAAGGATATATGGTCGAGTCATACCGTCTTTTTGCAAAACGGTTGAAAACAGATGGTACACTTATATATAAAAATGGTTTGGCACTTGCCGATCTGGATCTTTCGAAAAACACATATTCAGTCGGAAATAATGCCGACTATACCGCAACAAACATTCGCATAGCCGACCACAGATATCATTTTGACTGGAAAAACGGCAACGGGGTTATCAGTGATTTGACTTCGGAAATGCCGGGTCTGCATAATGTGGAGAATGCGATTGCCGCTATTGCAGTGGCGCGAAAGCTGAATATTCCCGATGATCGTATTAAAAATGCGCTTGCCACGTATTCGGGTGTAAAAAGAAGGTTTGATTACAGGATCCAGAGAAACGATTTCGTTTACATTGACGATTATGCCCATCATCCGGAAGAATTGCGTGCCTGCATCTCTTCGGTCAAAGAATTGTACCCCGGATGGAAGATTACAGGCATATTTCAGCCACACCTGTTTTCAAGAACACGCGATTTCGTTGATGGTTTCGCCAAAAGTCTCTCGATGCTCGATAGCCTGATATTGCTTGATATTTATCCGGCACGCGAGCTTCCTATTCCGGGAATTACTTCAAAGATCATATACGATAAGGTGCAACTAAATGATAAGATCATGTGTGCGAAAGATCAGGTGCTGAGCATATTAAAGGAAAAAAATCATCAGGTTATACTCACACTGGGTGCAGGTGACATTGATCAGCTTGTTACGCCTATTACAAACAATTTTTTAAAACAATAAGGATGGAATCAAAGAAAATGTTCTGGAAAATCGGCAAGATGGCATTAATCGCAATCGCCTTTGTCGCTTCATTCGGATTTGCTTCACATCGTCAGTCGGTAATGCCTTGTTCAGGCGTTAACATTAACGTGCATGACAGCTCGGGAACCGGATTTGTCGATCGCAATGACATACAACAGATCATACAAAATAAATTCGGTGAACTTGAAGGTAAGCCCATCGCTTCTATTAACATTTCTTTGTTGGAAAAAATCATTAATACTAACCCATTCATTAGAGAGGCCGAAGTATTTTCAACCATTGATGGAAAAGTAAATATTGAGGTGAAACAACGCATTCCGGTCCTTCGTGTTATCAACTATAAAAATGAAAGTTTTTACGTTGATTGCGACGGCGTGTTTATGCCACCATCCGATAAATTTACTGCAAGAGTGCCGGTTGCAAACGGTTATATCTACGATAGCCAGATTGAAAATAGAGTAAGATTTTTTTCAAATGCTGACAGCACAACTGTAAAAACTAAGACTGAACAACTCTTCAATATAATTCAATACACGAATAAAAGTACATTCTGGAGTAATGAAGTAGAACAATTGTATGTGAATCCGAATGGGGAAATCGAAATGATTCCACGTGTCGGAGATCATTCTGTTTTACTGGGAGATGATTCGGAAATAGAGGAGAAGTTTGCCAAACTCATCGCATTCTACAAAGAGCGCGTGAATTCAGGAGGCTGGAATCAGTACAGTGTAATCAATTTAAAATATAAAGATCAGGTTGTCTGCTCAAAAAAATAATATGGAAAACGAAATAGTTGTAGGACTCGATATTGGAACAACGAAAATCTGTACCATCGTTGGCCGTAAGAATGAGTTCGGCAAAATAGATATTCTGGGTTATGGTAAGTATGAATCGCTTGGCGTTACACGCGGCGTAGTTACCAATATCGTCAATACCATAGAATCCATTACAAAGTCAGTCGAAGAAGCTTCCGAAAAATCGAAAGTGGAAATTGCCGATGTCTATGTCGGTATTGCCGGACAACATATCAAAAGTCTGCAACACCGCGGAATGCGTACCCGCGATTCACTGGACGATGAAATTTCTCAGAGTGATATCGATGCCATTGTAGATGACATGTATAAACTGGCTATGCCTCCCGGTGAGCGCATCATTCATGTTATTCCACAGGAATATATCATCGATAACGAGCAGGGCATTAAGAATCCGATCGGTATGTCGGGCATCAGACTCGAAGCCGTTTGCCACATCATTACCGGACAGGTTACTGCCGCTAAAAATATTTACAAGTGTGTTACCCGCGCAAACCTTCATTCGAAGGGATTGTTCCTCGAGCCACTTGCGTCTTCTGAAGCCGTTTTAACAGAGGAGGAAAAAGAAGCGGGTGTTGTACTTGTCGATATCGGAGGCGGAACAACAGACATCGCTATTTTCCAGGATGGCATCATTCGCCATACTGCCGTTATTCCATTCGGCGGAAACGTTATTACCGATGACATTAAAGTCGGCTGTTCGATCATTCGTCAGCAAGCCGAACTATTAAAAATAAAATTCGGCTCCGCCCTAGCCAGCGAAAACCAGGAAAATGAAATCGTTTCTATTCCCGGATTACGCGGCCGCGAACCAAGAGAAATTTCTCTGAAAAATCTTGCCAACATCATCCAGGCAAGAATGGAGGAAATAATCGAACACGTTCATTTCGAAATTAAGAATTCAGGCTTCGAGAAAAAGCTCATCGCAGGTATTGTTATCACAGGTGGCGGCGCTCAGCTTCGTCACATCGTGCAACTCGTTGAATTCATCACCGGAATGGATACAAGAGTAGGATATCCGAACGAACACCTTGCAAAAGGTTCCGATGATCTGAAGAGTCCGATGTATGCAACAGGGGTCGGACTCGTAATAAAAGGATTTCAGGAAATGGCGAAACAGGCTAAGAGCGAAGCCAAAGTTCCCGTTGTCGAGGCAGAGAAGGCCGGAAAGAAAAGAGTTGAAAAAGTTGTGCAGGCAGAAGAGAAGAGACCATCGTTCTTTGACATGATTGCCGACTTATTCAAGGAAGAAAAGGACAAGAACTTAGATGAATAATAATATCAACAAATAAACCCACACTTAATATGGAATTTGATCTTTTTAGAGACAACGAATCAATCATAAAGGTAATCGGCGTCGGTGGCGGCGGAAGTAATGCCGTTAACCACATGTTCAAACAGGGAATAAAAGGCGTGGAGTTCATCGTATGTAATACGGATGCACAAGCGCTTGAGACTTCTCCGGTTCCGACTAAGGTTCAGCTTGGTGCCAGCCTTACCGAAGGACGCGGAGCAGGAGCTCTTCCCGAAGTTGGCCGAAATGCCGCTATTGAAAATATTGAAGACATCAGAAAGATTCTGCTTCAGAATACCCGCATGGTTTTCATCACTGCAGGTATGGGAGGCGGAACGGGAACCGGCGCTGCACCGATCATCGCTCAAACCGCCCGCGAAATGGGAATTCTTACTGTCGCTATCGTTACCATTCCATTCGAATTCGAAGGAAAACGTCGCAGACAGCAGGCGGAAGAAGGTATTGAAGCCCTCAAACAAAATGTCGACTCCATTCTGATCATTCGTAATCAGAAAATGCGCGAAATGTTCGGGAACCTCAATTTGTCCGAAGCATTTGCTCATGCCGATAATATTTTAACGACTGCGGCAAAAGGTATCGCCGAAATCATCACCGTTACCGGTTACATCAACGTTGATTTCGAAGATGTGAAAACCGCGGTTCAAAACAGCGGAAATGCCATCATGGGATCTGCCGTTGCCGAAGGAGAAAACCGCGCGACTAAAGCGGTTGAGGCCGCTCTCGCTTCACCGCTTCTCAACGATGATAATATCAAAGGCGCAAGATTCATCCTGATGAATGTTGCTTCCGGTTCTAAAGAAGTGACAATGGATGAGATCGGTGATATCACTGACTTTATTCAGGATCAGGCCGGACTTACTGCCGATATCATCTGGGGAAATTGCTACGATGAAAAATTAGGCGAAAAAATTTCTGTTACGATTATCGCGACCGGATTCAAGACCCGTGAGCAGATTGGAAGTGAAATTACACGTGCGAAAGAAAGCACTAAAACCGTTCATTCACTCGATGAGCCAGTTGTAACTCCCGCTAAAACTCCGGAGCCGACTGCTTCTGTCGAACCTGAATTGTTTGAGCCGGTTTTGAAAACCGTTCCACCGCCGGCTCCGAAAATTGAAAAAGAAGAAATCTCTTTTGAATTCAATATCACTTCAAAGGAAAATGTTTCTACTAATATTCCTGAATCGGTTTCTAACCCTGACTCTTCAAAGTCCGTCGTTTATGATTTATATGACAGCAATCCGGAAGATCCGACTGACGAGCAGTTGCGTAAATCGAAAGAGCGTATCGCTAAATTAAAATCTCTCAGCTATCGAATAGGTAATGCAAACATTGCCGACATGGAGAAAGAGCCTGCTTTCAAAAGAAGAAATGTAAAACTCGATAACGTTCCGCATTCAAGCGAATCAAATGTTTCCCGTTATACATTGAGCAACGAAGAAGATAAGAAAGGCGATCTGAAAGCGAATAATTCGTTCCTGCACGATAACGTAGACTAAAGTTATCGAAGATTGAAGAATGAATATTGAAGATTGATCTGTAAATTGGTTATTGAATATTAATCGGTTTCTATTTTTTCTGATCAATCTTTAATAATCAATATTAAATACTCACCCCGTGGGATTAGAAGAAACAATAAACACAGACCTCAAGACGGCAATGCTAGCAAAAGATGATGCCGCATTACGTGCTCTTCGCGCGGTTAAATCGGCAATTTTGCTGGCTAAGACTGCCGGATCGGGATCGGTTTCGGCCGACGATGAGATGAAGATGCTTCAGAAACTGGTAAAGCAGAGAAAGGAATCTGTCGATATATATAATCAGCAGAACAGAGCCGACCTTGCTAAGTCGGAACTGGAAGAAATAGCCATTATTGAAAAATACCTGCCTAAGCAAATGAGCGAGGATGAAATTCGCGCCGAACTTCAGAAGATCATAAGCCAGGCAGGGGCTGTCGGACCGGGCGACATGGGCAAACTCATGGGTATGGCCTCAAAACACTTTGCCGGCAAGGCCGATAATAAGATGGTATCCCAATTATTGAAGCAGTTGCTGGGATAAGCAGGGGGGATATTTCGTAATTGACCCATTACAAAATTTACAGGAATACTTGGTGTAAAAAGATATTTTTCTACATTTGACATTAACTCCCGCATTATCAATCATTAATAGCAACGGTAGTTGGAGTCGCGGGGCAATTGTCGTTGTTAAAAATTAAATTTATTACCACACAATGAAAACGGGTAAAGTAAAATTTTTCAATGAGTCTAAGGGATATGGATTCATTGTTACTGATGACAATCAGGCTGAAGTGTTTGTTCATCACAGCGGACTTACGGAGAAAATCCGTGAGAACGACAGTGTAGAATTTGAAGTGATCGACGGAAAGAAAGGGCAGAACGCAGTTAACGTCCGCAAGATACAGTAAGGGGAAAAACTCTTCCAGTATTAAGAGAACCAACAGGTTCTCTTTTTTTTTGTTCGTTTTTCAGAGAGCGGGTTTTTTTAAGTTGATGAAACGAATAAGACTTAATTGATGCGTCCTATCAGAGGTTCCCTAAAGTTAATAGCCCCGACCTTCAGGTCGGGGTAGCTATGAAGAGGTACCGGGCTTTAGCCCAATGTCGTTTAGTTAAGCTGTTAAAATATTGATACCCACTGAGGTAAGAACCACATTTGAAATGTGGTTCTTTGTAGTTCTTCGACAAATTACATCCCTCAATGGTAGAAACAAACTTAAAAATAATCTCTGATCTAAAAGCATTTTTAGCACTGATTATAAAAGAACCAGAATTTAAAAATTACTTTACTAAAAAACCTGCTGATTTTACTAGAAACCGCAAGCTATCTTTGCCTAAAGTAGTATTCTTAATTTTCAATCTGTTAAAACGAAGCTTAACCATAGAGTTAGATGAATTCTTTTCAACTATTGATTGCGCGAGTTCAACCAAGGGAGCTTTTAGTTTGCAAAGGACAAAACTCTTACCAGTTTTTTTTAAGTTTTGGAATTTTCTTTTTGTCAAATCTTTCTATCATCACTATGCAGAACGATGTAAGCGTTGGAGAGGATTTCTTTTATTAGCTGTAGATGCATCTACTGAATATTTATTTAATACTCCTGAAATCGTAAATCATTTTGGCACACACAATAATCAGCATAGAAATTCGAAGATTCCTATGGCCAGAGTGATGAAAGTCTTTGATGTGTTAAATGAGATAATCCTTTGGGGAGACTTATTCCCAATAGCCAAGTCGGAACAGCAAATAATAAACGAAAACATACAACAATTGCCAGTTGGTAGTCTAAGCATTTTTGATAGGGGCTTTCCTTCTTTTGCCCTGATTTATCTGTTACAAAATCAAGAACAACCACTTCATTTTATAATGCGATGTAAGCATAATGCGTGGAAAGAAATTACTGAATTCATGAGCAGTTCCAGGCAAAGTAAAATAATCAAGATAAAAGCCAGTTCGAATGCCATAGAAACGTTAAGAAAAAATGGGTTTATAATAACCCCGGATACTACAATAGAAATAAAAGCTATCAAAATACAATTAAAGACTGGAGAAATTGAAATTCTTATAACAAATTTGTTTGACAAGGATTATACTTTAGAGGATTTCAAAAACTTGTATGCAATGCGCTGGGGAATTGAGGGCTTATATGGTAAGTTAAAAAATCAGTTACAGGCAGAAATTTATAGTGGACACCGATTGTTATGCATAATGCAAGATTATTATGCCGCGATTTTCATAATGAATTTACAGAGCATTATAAAAAAACAATGTGACCCCTTGATAGCTGAGATAAACAAAAAACGAAAATTTGATTACCAGGTAAACAATAACATCAGCTGGGCGAAAATGAAAAATCATATTGTGAGATTATTCCTTGAAAAAAATCCCAAGGAAATATTACAACAACTACAAAACAAATTTATCAAAGATCTGGAACCTATTCGTCCAAATAGAAGTCTGCCTCGAGTATATAAGCAAAGAAAATTATGGGGCAAGTACCAGACGTACACTAACTATAGACGTGCCATATGAGCTTAACTAAACGACATTGGACTTTAGTCCGGTATAGATTGCGATACTAAAAGTCGTGACTTTCTAAAAGCGTATGCCGGACTAAAGTCCGGGATGGGTAAGGGGTGTGTGACTCGTTCCCCCCTGCCCGCGAAGGGC
>CAZAON010000313.1:0-7820 GCA_964486655.1 uncultured Flavobacteriales bacterium | reverse complement strand
ACATTTAACGAATGATCAAGACTAATGAAAGCATCTCCCGAAACATTGGCGAAACTGATAGTGCTGCCTTCAAGAGCAACGAGAGCAGGCTGGAAATTTAGTGCCAGCAAATCAATCTGATTAATTACATTTAAATTAGTATCCACAATTAAAACTTCAGTGTCAATTATAATAAGATAGGATTGGGATGATAATTTTTTAATTTGCAGGACAGTTGAGTTGAAAGCCGCCTGTGTAATTGTATTACCAAGAGTATCTAGAATCATTAGGTTATTACCGCTCCCTACGAGTGACTTCAACCCATCTGTTTCCAGCGCATTTAAATCCGAACCTATTACTTTAGCCCATATCGAATCACCACTTGAATTCAGATAAAACAATGTTGAATCGCCAATGGTTACAATACTTTGATTGGAGAGTTCTGCAACTTTTTTTAAATTGTTATCCCCTGTGTAATTACTTATATCCTGATTAATCTCCTTTGTCCATATCAGATTTCCATTACTATCTATCCTGGATAAAACACCCCACACCCCAAAAACATCGCATTGCTCAAGCCTTCCGCAGATAAGATAATTGTGATCACTTGTGTAAATGATGTCATTCATTCGCGTAACAGCGAAACTCCAAATAGGTAAATAGTAGTCCATGAGCCCTCTCAAATTTATCCTCGAAATTACACCTTCAATCATAAATCCTCCATTAGACTTTGTTCCGATTGCTAAAATGTTTCCTGAAGAATCCTTTGCTGATGCAGTAAAGGTTGTCGTAAAGCTTGACTCAAAACTTCTTTCAACAAATTGCTGAGCTTTCAATACAGATATTAGCATTAGAAATAATAATAAAGTTGAAATTTTTTTCATAGCAATTAGTTTAAAATTTATTTAAAGTTCTAAAAAAAAATCACATAACAAGACCCAGAATTGGCCAAAAATTAGAAATTGCAAAATCCTTACTGAATGGATAAATTGTTCCTTCTAAAATAGGATTCCCGTCTTATTACACCTTAAAAATAATTGAAACTTGTGTCGGGGTACTTTGTACTTATTACTTGGTACTTCGTACTTAGTCCTTATCTTCGCGCCTATGATTAAAATTACCTTTCCCGACCAGAAAGTAAGGGAATACCCGGAAGGGACTACCTCCTTAGAGATTGCCAAAAGTATCAGCGAAGGACTTGCCAGAAACGTCCTTTCGGCCCGAGTAAACGGAGAGATTTGGGATGCCACACGCCCGATCCATTCAGATGCCACGGTTCAGTTTCTGACGTGGGACGACCGCGACGGTAAATCAACCATGTGGCATTCTTCCGCTCACCTGATGGCCGAAGCGCTCGAATCTCTTTATCCCGGTGTTAAATTCGGTATCGGTCCGCCCGTAGACAATGGATTCTATTACGACGTAGACCTCGGCGGTCAAACGATTTCTCCCGAAGACTTCAAAAAGATCGAGGATAAAATGCTTGAACTTGCACGCAAGGGCAACAAATATATTCGTGAAGAAATTACCAAGGAGAAAGCGATCAGCTACTTCAAGGAAAAAGGAGATGAATATAAACTCGACCTTTTACAGGATTTAGAGGACGGAAAAATCACCTTTTACACGCAGGGTAATTTTACTGACCTCTGTCGCGGACCTCATATTCCGGACACAGGGTTTATAAAAGCCGCGAAGCTGATGAACATAGCCGGTGCCTATTGGAGAGGCGACGAAAACAATAAGCAGCTTACCCGAATATATGGTATAACATTTCCGAAGAAAAGTCAGCTCGACGAGTACTTACTAATGCTCGAAGAAGCCAAGAAACGCGATCACAGAAAGATCGGGAAAGAGATGGAGATATTCACTTTCGACGATGATGTGGGTCCGGGTTTACCACTCTGGCTTCCAAACGGAGGTGTGATTATCGAGCAGCTTGAAAAATTGGCAAAAGCAACCGAGCAGGCAGCCGGCTATAAGCGGGTTCGTACACCGCACATTGCAAAGGAATCGATGTATCGCACAAGCGGTCACCTTCCCTACTACGAAGACAGCATGTATCCGCCGATGATTCTTGAGGGTGAAAAGTATTATCTCAAGGCCATGAACTGTCCGCATCATCATAAGATATTCAAGGAACTAAACCTCTCCTATCGCGATCTTCCTTTACGCTTAGCCGAATACGGCACATGCTATCGTTATGAGCAGTCGGGTGAGTTATTCGGATTAATGCGTGTTCGTTGTTTGCAGATGAATGATGCACATATTTACTGTACGAAAGAACAATTCGCCGAAGAATTCCGCGCCGTAAACGATATGTATCTGAAGTATTTCAAAATCTTCAACATCGAAAAATATGTGATGCGTTTCTCACTTCACGATCCTAAAAAGCTTGGAAAGAAATACGTCGATAATCCGGAGTTATGGAAAGAGACTGAAGACATGGTTCGAAAGGTTCTTATCGAATCTAATATTCCGTATATCGAAGTTCAGGATGAGGCAGCCTTTTACGGACCGAAAATAGATGTTCAGGTATGGAGTGCGATCGGACGGGAATTTACCCTGGCGACAAACCAGGTGGATTTTGCGGTTCCGGCACGTTTCGGACTTACTTACCGGAGTTCCGGTAATGACATGGAGACGCCGATTTGCATTCACAGGGCTCCTTTGGGAACCCATGAAAGATTTATTGGTTTCTTAATAGAGCATTTCGCGGGAAATTTCCCTATCTGGCTGGCTCCCACACAAATAAATATCCTTCCGATCAGCGAAAAGTATAATGATCACGCGAAAAAACTTTTACAATTACTATTAAATTCCGATATTCGCGGGCTCGTTGACAATAGGGATGAGAAGATTGGCAAGAAAATCAGGGATGCCGAAGTAAAAAAGGTGCCTTTTATGCTAATCATAGGCGAAAAAGAGTTCAACGAAAACAAGGTTTCCGTACGCCGTCACGGGCAGGGCGATCTTGGCACATTTACATTAGAAGAATTCATTAAACTTGTTAAGGATGAGGTAAATACAACCCTCGGACTTAATTAAATATTAACAACAAAAAGGAGGTTCCAATAGCAGCGCCTAATCAAAGCAATCAGCGGCCACCAGCCGCAAGTCCGGGAGCACGTCGTCCACCATTTCAAAGAGGTCGCGGCCCCGTTAAACGTGAAGATGAACATCGTATCAATGAAAAGATACGTGTTCCACAAGTTCGGTTAGTCGGAGATAATATCACGAGTGATGTTTATCCGACCGAAGAAGCGTTAAAGATTGCGAGGGAGCTGGAATTGGATCTGGTAGAAATTGTACCCACGGCTGATCCGCCGGTATGCAGGGTGGTTGACTATCAGAAATTCCTTTATGACAAGAAGAAGAAAGAGAAAGAGTTAAAATCAAAGCAGGGAAAGCAGGTCGTTAAAGAAATTCGTTTCGGACCAAATACAGATGAGCACGATTTTAATTTCAAAGTAAAGCATGCAATGAACTTCCTGGAAGAGGGACATAAAGTAAAAGCTTATGTACACTTCAGGGGACGTTCGATAGCATATAAGGAGAAAGGCGAGATCATACTACTAAAGTTTGCTCAGGCGCTTGAAGAAGTTGGAAAAGTAGAATTATTACCAAAGCTGGAAGGAAACAGGATGTTCATTCACCTCGCTCCTGTTCCGAGAAAAGTAAAGAAATAACAGTTTAATAAATACGGCAATGCCAAAACAAAAAACTCATTCAGGTGCCAAGAAAAGGTTCAAAGTAACAGGCACGGGAAAGATCAAGAGAAAAAACGCTTACAAGAGCCACATCCTTACCAAGAAGACAACCAAGCAGAAAAGAAATTTGACGCATGCAAGTCTGGTTTCAACTGCTGATGAGTACAGGGTTGAGAAGATGCTTGTGATGTGAGAAGGATTAAGGATTAAGGACTAAGGACTAAGGATTAAGGTTCAACTGTAGTAATTAATTATTAGTAATCGTAATTTAATAAGTATAAACCAGGTGAAAAGCAATAGAGTTTACGCATTGTCGTAACGCTTCAACCAAAAACAAAACAAAATGCCACGTTCAGTCAATGCCGTCGCTTCCCGCGCCCGCAGAAAAAAAATGTTCAAACTCGCCAAAGGTTATTGGGGTGCGAGAGGAAATGTATTAACCGTCGCTAAGAATACGGTTGAAAAAGGTTTAGGATACGCTTACCGCGATCGTCGCCAGAAAAAACGCAACTTCCGCTCACTGTGGATTATGCGTATCAATGCCGGTGCACGCGAACACGGTATGAGCTACTCCGAATTAATGGGTAA
Organism: uncultured Flavobacteriales bacterium; assembly: GCA_964486655.1. Classification (GTDB taxonomy): domain Bacteria; phylum Bacteroidota; class Bacteroidia; order AKYH767-A; family 2013-40CM-41-45; genus JADKIH01. The sequence continues at coordinate 3,546 of CAZAON010000313.1, read as the reverse complement.
AATCCACGCAAAGAATATCGGCCTGAACAGGAAGACTCTTGCAGATCTTGCAATGAATCAACCTGCAGCCTTTAAAGCAGTAATTGATTCTGTCAAATAAAAATTACGCCATAGTTTTTAGTGAATCAATGTAAAGGAGAATCGAAAGGTTCTCCTTTTTTATTTGACTTACTCTTAGACTTACACTTTGACTTACACTACACATTTCGTCCCTGCGGGACGGGCGCCGGGGGGACATTTCTTTTTCTACCGATATTACGTCCCTATGGGACGGGGCGATGGGTTAAAATTCATTCTACCGATATTACATTCCTACGGGACTTCTGCCTGTGCTACCAAAATTTCGAAGCTAATATACTTTTGATATAATGGCAAAAAATAGTTGGTAAAACATATAAATCAAAATGTAGAATGATTCTTACTTAAACTGTCCCGTAGGGACTTAATGTCGGTAGAAAGTGTAAACGCGATCAAACCAGTCCCGTAGGGACGTAATGTTCAATTTTGATTTTGAAAAAATAGAAACAATGAAAATGTAGCTAATGAATTCAATCAGCCAATTATTTATTTGCTTAAACTGACGGCTCTGCCCTTCGGCTCCCTCAGTACCTCTTATTCTTTTGTTCTTTTGTAAAAGAAACACTTTAATATTTCCCGGATTGTATTTTAAACAACTACAATTGTCAATTTTTTACCTTGTATTTCAAAAAACCATAAAATACATTTGACAAAAACCTCGCTACGTGAAAAAACTATTTTACATCTGTGTTTTATTAATCAATTTTGAGAATTCATTTGCACAAACCTGGTCGCAGATCGCTTCCCTCCCATCAGGCACACGCTCCGGCGCTGCAACATTTACCATCAACGGCTATGGCTACTTAACTTCCGGAGCCGGTACTACCGGTGTTTTACTAAATGACCTATGGCAATATGATACACTTAATAATGCGTGGACACAAAAGGCAAGTTATGCCGGTCCGGGCAGATTCGGACCATCAGCATTCGCAGTAAGCAATAAAGGTTATGTATTACTCGGGTTTGATGGAATTACCATGAGAAAAGATATTTGGGAATGGAACTATGCATCAAACACATGGGTGCAGAAAACAGATTTTCCGGGAGTTGGCAGACAATATGCAGCAGGCTTTGAATTGAATAATAATGGTTACGCCGGTGCCGGAACTGATTTAACCGGTTTGCCTCTGAATGATTTTTACAGGTTCAATGTTGCTTCGAATACATGGACGGCACGGGCCGATTATCCGGGCACAGGCGGAGCTCCTTCCATTGCATTTGCCATCGACAATTCAGGGTACATTGGAATGGCCAACGGCGCAACTGATTTCTGGAAATATTCTTATACGAATAACACATGGCAGCAACTTGTCAGTTTTCCCGGAGTAGCACGTGAATATGCGGCTTCATTCAGCAACGATACGAATGGTTATGTCGGTGGTGGTGAATATTTTTCGGCTGACCTGAAGGAAGTCTGGCAGTACAATAAAATCAATGACAGCTGGACACGACTGCCCGATTATGGTGGTGGAAGCAAATCATTTATGAGCGGATTTTCAGTCGGATCGAAAATTTATATGGGCGGCGGACATAATAATACAACCGGTTTTGATTACAGCGACTTCTGGACTACCGATGCATATCCGGAAAGTCATTGGCTGCGAATGGACAGCCTCCCTTCCAATCCGCGCGCCGAAGCAGCTGCATTTGTAATTGATGACATTGCTTACATCGGAACCGGACATGCGGGCTTCACTACTTCAAATGTATTCCTCGAAGATTTTTGGAAATGGGATCCTGCAACAAATGTTTGGACACAGTTAGCAAATTTCGGAGGCGGACTAAGAGATAATGCAATTGGATTTTCGACTACAACGAAAGGATATATGGGAATGGGCCGCGACACAAATCTTTTATGGCCAAATGATCTGTGGCAATATGATCCCGCCACAAATAACTGGACACAGAAAAATAATTTCACTGCTGCTTCTCTTATTTTACCGGAGGCATTTTCTATTGGTGCAACGGGATATCTATACGGAAGCTCTGTAAGTGAAACCATTTGGCGTTACGACGAAACAAATGATTCCTGGACAACTGCAACCATGTTTCCGGGCGGAAAAAGATACAGGCCTGCAATAATAACCATTGGAAATATGACCTATTTCTTTGGCGGCAGGGATACTTCCCTTATCTACCATAACGATTTTTGGCAATGGGATTATTTAAATAATGCCTGGTTGCTAAGAACAGCTTTGCCGGCACCGGCCAGGTATGCCGCAGTCGGATTTTCAATCGGCGCATACGGATTTATTGGTACAGGTTATAATGGTACTTCTCTCAAAGATTTTTACAAGTTTGATCAGGCCACAAATTCATGGACTCCGATCGAACATTGTTCGGGAGTCGGACGATATGATGCTGTCGCTTTTTCAATTGGAAGTAAAGGGTATGTTTCAACCGGCCGTTCAGGAAACAATTACCTTTCCGATCTCTGGCAGTATACCGATTCGAATACCGTGCCTGTCTTAGTAGAGAATATTTTAGCGAATGACTTAATCAGCCTCTCTCCTAACCCTACAACCGGAAAATTTAAAATATCCCATACGGGTTCAATTCTTAAAATTCAAATTTATGATTTAAATGGAAAACTCATTTTGAATCAGAAATTATTTTCGAATGAAATTGATTTGTCATCATTTGTAAAAGGAGTTTATTTGGTGGCAGTTACAACGACAAGTAAAAGAATGGTGCAGAAGATATATGTAGTAGAATAAACTGAGTAAAAATAAATCTTCAAAAAAAATGTTGATTGAGTATAACCCTGCGTTTCAGCGATCTCGATTACCCACATCTTTTATCACTGTAAAACTATATCAGGTTTAATTAACCAAACTGTAAACTTCTTTTAGGACGAGTCACTCTCTGATTGAAGTGAGAATAACTACAACCTTGCCTGCGAAGGGCGGGAAGGGTTATAATTGTACTCTCCGTACATAAGAATTAGGAAAGATGAGGGTAATCGTGAGCGCTGAAATGCAGGGTTGTAATTTTTTTCACTTCAATCCGCAAAAAAACTACTTTTTTTGCGGATTGAATCGCAAATCTATGAATTAAGAATTTTCGCCTTCCTGTTACTGTATTCATCCTCTGTCAGAATTCCCTTCTGCTTTAATTCGAAAAGTTTTTCAAGTTCCTCCGCCACATCTACTTTGCTTATTTTCTGTCCGGCTACAATTGCATTGGCCAATTCCGTAGCCTGTCTTTTAATCTGGAAATGCTTGTACTCCTCCTGCATTTGAGTAATAGTATCCTTTAAGAGCCTGGGATTCTCAACTGAATAATAGATCGTCGATCCAACTTCAGCCGCTGTTTGTATCTGGACATTTCCATATCCGAAAACTTTTCCCCAAAAAGACTGAGTGTAGGATACATTATTGATTTTGTCGAGCGGACTTTCCTTCGTGTTGTTTGTGAAAACACCATATTCATCAATCACTCTTAGATTGGTAACGATCCATAAATTAT
>CAZAON010000312.1:0-27331 GCA_964486655.1 uncultured Flavobacteriales bacterium | reverse complement strand
AACCTATTCGTCCAAATAGAAGTCTGCCTCGAGTATATAAGCAAAGAAAATTATGGGGCAAGTACCAGACGTACACTAACTATAGACGTGCCATATGAGCTTAACTAAACGACATTGGGCTTTAGCCCAAATGATTATTCTGGAAAATAATCTGGCGCAAATTGAACTTATGTGTCTAAGTAATAAATAAAATATTTGGGCTAAAGCCCGCCTACCGTCATCTTTTACCCCGACCTGAAGGCCGGGGCTATTTACTGTTTAATAATTTATCTTATTATCCTTATTTGTTCCAATTTTAGTCTCAGGCTTGTATTTCGAATGTTGGAGTAAATACCAATTCCCTAACTTTTATTCTGTACATGTTTGTATTTTGTGCCTAATTATCAGCAGCCAATGATCAAACCACTAATCCTTGCCGTAGATATCGGCGGTACAAAAACAGCATTCGGATTTGTATCGGAAGAGGGTAAGATTATTCATCACGATCATATTGATACAGGCCAGTCGGCAGACCCTTCAGAACTCATCGGAAGAATCAATCAAGCTGTAGAAGAGGCATTCGAAAGTCTGCGAAAGGAGTATTCACTCGTCGGTATCGGCATTGGTGCACCCGATGCAAATTACTTTAACGGAACTGTCGACTTCGCGGTAAACTTTAAATGGAAAGGTGTTATTCCGCTCGCGAAATTATTCAGCGAATCCTTTCATCTTCCTGCCGTTCTTACCAACGATGCAAATGCAGCCGCTCTCGGTGAAATGTATTTCGGCGCCGCGAAGGGAATGAAGGACTTTATTCTAATCACACTCGGAACGGGATTGGGAAGCGGTATAGTCGCGAATGGAAAACTTCTCTACGGCCATACAGGTTTTGCGGGTGAGCTGGGACATACCATTATTATTCAGCACGGACGAATGTGCAAGTGCGGAAGAAAAGGTTGTCTTGAACAATATTGCAGTTCGACCGGAATCGTCAAGACCTATCTCGAAATCCTGAAGAACGACGGAAAGGAATTGCCGGAGAATATCTATGATATTGATTCGAGGTATATCTATGAAAAAGCCATGGGCGGTGATCCGGCCGCTTTTTATGCTTTCAATTATACGGGCGAATTACTCGGTTTCGCATTGGCAAATGCCGTTGCCTTCTCCGATCCTGAAGCGATTTTTTTATTTGGCGGATTAGCACAAGCCGAAGAGTTGCTTTTCAATCCGGTCAATATCAGCTTCGAAAAAAATCTTCTTGAAATATATAAGAACAAAGTGAAAATACTTCCTTCCGGATTAGCCGCCAGCACTGCTGCATTATTAGGCGCGGCTTCGGTTGCCTGGGACGAAAGAAAAAAAACAATATCTGATGTATAAATTAATATCAATATTTTTTGCGATGAGCATATTGAATTCATATTCGCAGACGCCTCGCATTGCAATAATCCCAGAGCCTGCTTCTATTAATATCGGCTCAGGAAATTTTACCATCACATCTTCAACGGTAATTTATTTTAATGACCCGCAATTAATCAGTGACCTTTCGATCTTCAATAATTATTTGCAGAAATATTATAATGTATTTCTGACTTCCAAAAAAGCCGGAAAGAAACAAACTGATCATATTACGCTCCTGCTGAATGGCAATATGGAATGGGATAGTTATAAACTTGTCTGCGATTCGGAAGGTGTCACAATCGAAGGCGGTCCGGGCGCCGGAGTTTTTTACGGATTGCAATCGCTTCAGCAGTTATTGCCTCCGGGAAAAGCTGCGCTGCGTGTTCCCGCTTTAACAATCGAAGACAAGCCGCGGTTTTCTTACCGCGGAATGCATCTCGATGTTGTCCGTCATTTTTTTCCTGTCGATGCAGTGAAAAGATATATTGATAACCTGGCGAGGTATAAAATGAATACACTTCACTGGCATCTGACCGACGATCAGGGCTGGCGAATTGAAATTAAAAAGTATCCGCTTCTTCAGACCGTTAGTGCGTGGAGAAACGGAACGTTAATCGGACATTATCATGATCAGCCTGCTGTGTATGATACCATTCGCTACGGAGGATATTATACTCAGGAAGAAATAAAAGATGTTGTGAATTATGCAAAGCAGAGGCATATCAATATAATTCCGGAGATTGAAATGCCGGGTCATGCACAGGCTGTGCTTGCCGCATATCCTCAGCTGTCGTGTACGAATGGAAAATTTGAAGTCGGAAAAACATGGGGTGTATACAAAGATGTTTTTTGTACAAAGGACGAAACGTTTACTTTTTTACAGAATGTATTGGATGAAGTATGCGCTTTGTTTCCCGGAAAGTACATTCACATTGGTGGCGACGAATGTCCGAAAGACCGTTGGAAAGCCTGCCCGGGTTGTCAGCAACGAATGAAACTCGAGAATCTGGCAGATGAGAACGGATTGCAGAGATACTTTACAAATCGAATGGTGAATTATCTCAAAACAAAAAATAAAATCGCTATCGGCTGGGATGAGATATTGGAAGAAGGTCTCGACTCCCAGGCAGTTGTCATGTCGTGGCGCGGTTATACCGGCGGAACACAGGCGGCGATCAAAGGTCATGATGTGATCATGGCTCCGGCCAGTCATGTGTATTTCGATATGTACCAGTCGAGAAATACCGGAGGACGGGTTGCCATCGGCGGTTATCTTCCGCTCGATGTAGTATATCGTTTCGAACCTGTTCCCGACGTATTAAACAGCGAGCAGGCTAAGCATATTCTCGGTGCGCAGGGAAATGTGTGGACAGAATATATTGGTGATGAACAACGACTGAATGAAATGGTCTTTCCAAGAATTTGCGCGATGTCGGAAGTTCTTTGGTCACCCGTTTCAAAAAGAGATTATTCGGCTTTCGCCGGAAAAATGTTAGTACACTTCAAATTGCTCAGACTTCTGAATATTAATTATTCGACCGCATTGTTTGATATTACAGCTCATGTATTACCGCATGGTGTAAACGGCATTTCGGTCGAGCTTTCTACCATGTACCCAAAAGGGAAAATATTTTACACTGTTGATGGAACTGAGCCAACAAATTTATCGACACCATATTCAGGGAAAATTAATCTGGAGCAATCGGCCGGAATAAAAGCCATACTATACGAAGGAGCTGAACGAAGAGGCGATGTCTTTAATCAGATATTTACGATTAACAAAGCAACGGGTAAGCAAATCACATTGAAGCACCAGCCTCATGTTGAATACAGCAGGGGAGGAGCGATGGCCTTAGTTGATGGAGCCACGGGCGGATTGCCTTGGATACCGTCTGAATGGCTGGGATTTCAGGGAGTAGACCTGGATGCATCGATAGACCTTGGAAGTGAACAAACTATTTCACGCGCGACTGTCGATGTTTTAAAGGATGAAGAAGGCAGAATTTTTCTTCCGGCCGAAGTGAAAGTTTTAACAAGTGTTGACGGAATAAAATTTAATCAGATCGCTCAACTCGATTCGGAGCAAATTAAATCAATGAACAGAAAGCTCAGGCTTAAATTTCCTGACACGAATGCACGATATGTTCAGGTAATCGCTAAGAATGTAACTTCGAACTGGCTGTTTGTGGATGAGATATCGGTGGAGTAATTACGAATTACAAATTACGAATTACGAATATTAATTTTCAATTGATCAATTACAAATAAGCAGTCACTTTGACTTTGGCAATTCGTAATTTGTAATTAAATCAAACACCCTTTTAAAATTCTTCTAGTAATTATAATACTTCGACTCCCGGTTCATTTCATTAAATGACTTGTCATAAGAAAGTCCGGCCCAAAGTGTAAGTCCCGTGAGTCCGATGAACAAGTGAATCGATAACCAGATGCGTAAGTACATGCTGCTTTGAAAAGTGAATACATGCCAGGAAACAACATGGAGAGGTGAAAGTTGTACCCAATCCAAGTTCCGGTATGGTTACTTTCGTTTCTAATGTCGAAATAAAAGATGGACGAATTGATTTGGTAAGTACTATGGGTCAACTCGTACGAACTTTTAAAGTTCAAAATTCTACAATTGTAAGTGGTATAGATTTGTCTGAATACAACAATGCTACTTTAGAATTCAGAGTTTTCGATAAAGATGAGTTAATTGGTAAAGGAATTTTGGTCGTCCTGGATTGATGTGAAATATGTCTTGATGTTGATTAATAAATTTACTTTTGTTAAAATTTTGATGTTTGTAAAAGATTAGTTATTTTTCATAAATGAGAACACTTTCAATTCTATTGCTATTGTCGCAACTTACAATTTGCAGTGTGAGTGGCCAAGGGGTTACTAATTTATGGTTGGCGGGTTATGATAATCCGATTGGTACCCCATGGGGTGGATTAACAATTAATTTTTTCAATGGTTCTCCAATTATTTATGAAGAGAATAGATTATTAAATTTTAGTGAAACAAATGCTGTAATAAGTGATGTAAGTGGGAATTATTTATTTGCTTCAAATGGGATTTTTATAGAGAATGCAAATCATGATACAATGATAAATGGGAGTGGATTAAACCCGTCACCTTGGACAAGTTTAAATTCAAATTATGGACTTGCGTTAACGCAAGGAAATTTAATCATCCCATTTCCAAATGAGAATTATAAATATTATTTGTTTCATATGACGATTGATGATTATGGAAACACAAATGCTTCTCTTTTTTTATATTATACCATCATTGATATGAGTCTACAAGGTGGATTGGGTGAAGTCGTTCAAAAAAATTTAGTTTTGTTAAATGATAGCCTCGTATGTGACAAAATCAATGCATGCAAACATGCTAATGGACGGGATTGGTGGATTATTGGCCATCAAATTAATACAAATATTTTTCATAAATTTCTTGTTACACCCTACTCAATTTCTGGTCCATTTTCCCAATCTGTTGGAGAAATTCGAAAAGCAAGACGTGGTCAAAATAAATTCTCACAGGATGGAAAATTGTTTGCTTATTACGATCCTGATTTTGGGGATCTTGATATTTTCGATTTTGACCGTTGTGCTGGCACCTTTTCGTTAAAGGAACACGTTAATATTAATGATAGTGCAATAGTCGGTGGTGTCGAATTCTCTCCCAACTCCTCTTTATTATATGTTTCTTCTAATAAATTTTTATTTCAATTCGATCTGAATTCAATGGATATTTCAAGCACTCTTGATACAGTTGCAGTTTGGGATGGTTTCTATTCTCCTAATCCTCCTTTTGCAACAACATTTTATCTCGCACAATTGGCACCTGATGGAAAAATTTACTTGAATTGTGGAAATGGCACATTAGATATGCATGTAATTAATAATCCAAATGTTATAGGTGATTCATGTGATGTATGTCAACATTGTATTCATTTGCCTAGATTTAATGGATTAACAATTCCAAATTACCCAAATTATTTCCTGGGCTCTGAATCCGGCTCCGCCTGCGACAGCCTTATTAGTGTTAATGATCTCATAGCAAGGAAAATATCAATCTCTGTTTATCCAAACCCAGTCGAAAATCAGATTTTTTCAATATCATATCCTGTAACGTCTTCAACTTCCACGCTTGAGATATACAACGTCGATGGAAAGAAAGTAGCAATGTATTCATTACCGCAATGGAGCAGTTTTCAGAGAATTGAATTGCCGGAATTAGCCGGAGGAATTTATTTGGCGAGGATTTGGAATAAGGAATATATCGCTGATGCGAAGTTCATTGTTCATTAATTTTAATTTTTTAAATTTATTTCGTTAATCTTACATTCATGCGAGTATTTACAGTTCTGCTACCACTACTATTTGTCAGTGTATCCATTACATTTGCTCAGGGCATTAATAATTTATGGTTAGCAGGTTATGAAAATCCATTTGGAACTCCAGTTGGTGGATTAACTCTTAATTTTTCAAATGGTATTCCAAATATCTATACAGAAGATCGATTATTAAACTTCTGTGAGACAAATTGTATAATTAGCGATTCAGCCGGAAATTATTTGTTTGCATCAAATGGAATATTTATTGAAAATAGTGTTCATGATACGATGGTGAATGGTAGTGGATTGAATCCAGGTCCTTGGACAAATACTAGATTGAATAAAGGCCTTACACTTCCACAAGGGAATTTAGTAATTCCGTTTCCCAACGAACATTTTAAATATTATTTATTTCACGAAACGATAGATGATTACGGTAATACTTACGGCGCTTTAAACTTATACTTCACAATTATAGACATGAGTCTACAAGGTGGACTTGGAGAGGTAATTCAAAAAAATGTAATTTTACTTAATGATACGCTGGTAAATGGAAAATTAAATGCATGTAAGCATGCTAATGGAAGGGACTGGTGGCTGATTTGTCATCAATTGAATTCAAATCTTTTTTATAAATATTTAATAACTCCGTATGGTATTCAGGGCCCTTATTTACAATCGATTGGGGCAGTTCGTTTATCCCGCTTGGGGCAGAATAAATTTTCTCTAGATGGGAAACTATTCGCATATTATGACCCAGATGGGGGAGATCTCGACATATTCGATTTTGATCGTTGTAATGGTGTCTTTACTTTAAAAGAGCATGTTGATATTAATGACAGTGTATTTGGAGGCGGTGTTGAGTTTTCTCCTAATTCTTTAGTTTTATATGTTTCCTCTCTTTTAAATATCTATCAGTTTGATATGATGGCTGCAGATATTTCAGCATCCATGGATACAGTAGCCGTTTGGGATGGCACGTATTCTCCCAGTCCGCCATTTGCAACAACTTTCTATCTTTCACAACTGGCACCTGATGGTAAAATTTATATTAGCTGTGGAAATAGTACTCTTGTGATGCATGTGATAAATCACCCTGATATTTTAGGGGACTCCTGTAATGTGTGCCAACATTGTATTCAATTACCGAGATACAATGCATGGACAGTACCTAACTATCCCAACTACTTCCTCGGCTCAGAACCGGGCTCGATATGCGACAGCCTTATTAGTGTTAATGATCTCATAGCAAGGAAAATATCAATCTCTGTCTATCCAAACCCAGTCGAAAATCAGAGTTTTTCAATATCATATCCTGTAACATCTTCAACTTCCACGCTTGAGATATACAATGTTGATGGAAAGAAAGTAGCAATATATTCATTACCGCAATGGAGCAGTTTTCAGCGAATTGAATTGCCGGAATTGAGCGGTGGGATTTATGTAGCAAGGATTCAGAATGATGAGTATAGTTCTGATGTGAAATTTATTGTTCAATAAACAACATGATTAGCTCGCTAAAAAATTACTAGCATACTAAAGGTCCATAGACAGAACTTGCCGGCCGCTCTGCTTGTGCTTTTTTCACACAAAATTTGGCCATAAGTTTTAACTAGTAATTATAATACTTCGACTCCCAGTTCATTTCACTAAATGACTTGTCATAAGAAAGTCCGGCCCAGAGCGTAAGTCCCGTGAGTCCGATGAACATATGAATCGATAGCCAGATACGTAAATACATGCTGCTTTGAAAAGTGAATACGTGCATGAGTGAGTCGGGCAAGGCAAATGACAAGAGTGTGCAGATTGTAATCAGAGTGAGCAAAAAGGTCTTTAGATTTTGAAGAGGCCAGGCGAGAATTTTCCGGTACCATTTCATGTCATTACCCCATTGATGAAGGAGGTAATAATTCCGTTCACTTAATCGCGCGAATAGTAAAGGGTCTTTATTGATATTTTCTAAATCGAATGCTTCCGATGGAGCGATGATGTGAAACGATTGAATGGTTACGTTGTATTTTTTCTCAAATGCCTTGATCTCTGAAATGGCATCATAAGGATATTCTGACTTGAAGTGCACCGATTCTAAAAATCGTAAACGATAACGAATACAGATATGCCTGATGTCATCAATGGAAAAAATATTTTCGGATTCTGAAGAGTCGAGCTGAATATCGGAATGCGAATTATTCTTTTTCAGACGGCTAAGAATTTCCAAATCTTTATCGGACTGTTCAGAAAGTAGATCCTGTACTTCTTTGAGCAGATCATTCTGATTCGATCTGTGCCTGATCAATTCCTTTTTTATGTTTAATCCTGAAAACAGCATAGTCTAAGGTAAAAAATATTTCTAAAAGTTCAATATTTATGTTTCCGGTCCATATTATGGAACCCTGCATTCTATCATTACCTTTGTACTCTTAATGCGGAATTCCGGCCATCATCCAGCAACAATTCACCCGAAGGTTGTACTATTCGACGGAGTCTGTAATTTATGCAATGGCTTTGTTCAGTTCATAATCCGCCACGATAAATCCGGGCAAATTAAATTCAGTCAGCTTCAGTCTACTTCAGGCCAGTCATTGCTAAAACCTTTTTCTGCTTCAATTGAAAAAGCGGACTCGGTGATTTACATACGAGAAGGGAAAATCCATCTTCGTTCTTCGGCCGGATTGTATATTCTAAAAGACCTGGGCGGAGTTTGGAAAACCGCAACCGTATTTTTTATTTTTCCTAAACCCATCCGCGACTTTGTTTACGACATCATTGCGAAGTATCGTTACAGGTGGTTCGGGAAGAGGGAAAGCTGTATGGTGCCGACTGACGAGTTGGTAGAAAGATTCATATAGTCGATTTAGGTTTCGGGTTACGGGTTACGGGTTACGGGTTACGGGTTACGGGTTACGGGTTACGGGTTACGGGTTACGTAAAAAAATGGCATACAATTTATGAAATTTTACATCCACTTTATCAGAGCAAAAATCTTCAATAAAAAAGGCTCCGCTGTTTCCAACGAAGCCTTAATCCTTAATCCTTAATCCTTAGTCCTTAGTCCTTAGTCCTTAATCCTTAATCCTTAGTCCTTAATCCTTAATCCCTAATCCTTAATCCTGGAACTCAGAACTCTCTACTATCAATAATCCATTCCACCCATTCCACCCGGCATAGCAGGCATAGCAGGCTTATCTTCTTTAATATCTGCAATCACGCACTCAGTAGTGAGTAACATTCCCGCGATTGAAGCTGCGTTCTCTAAAGCAACACGAGTTACTTTAGTCGGATCGATAACACCGGCCGCATAAAGGTTTTCATATTTGTCAGTACGGGCATTGTAACCGAAGTCATCTTTGCCTTCACGAACTTTCTGAACGATGATTGAACCTTCGAGTCCTGCATTTGCAACGATCTGACGAAGTGGTTCTTCAAGAGCACGCTTAACAATCGCGATACCTGTAGTCTCATCTTCGTTTGAACCTGTTAATTTCTCGATTGAAGCGATAGCGCGGATGTATGCAACTCCGCCACCCGGTACGATTCCTTCTTCAACCGCTGCACGTGTTGCATGTAATGCATCGTCGACGCGGTCTTTCTTTTCTTTCATTTCCATTTCAGTCGCAGCACCGATATAAAGAACCGCTACTCCTCCTGCTAATTTTGCAAGACGCTCCTGTAATTTTTCTTTATCGTAATCAGATGTAGTTGACTCGATCTGTGCTTTGATCTGGTTCACACGAGCTGTGATGTCAGCTTTCTTTCCTGAGCCATTTACGATTGTCGTATTGTCTTTGTCAATCGTTACTTTTTCTGCTTTACCCAGGTAAGAAAGATCCGCGTTCTCAAGTTTGAAACCACGCTCTTCGCTGATTAATGTTCCGCCTGTAAGGATTGCAATATCTTCCAACATTGCTTTACGACGATCGCCAAATCCCGGAGCTTTTACTGCAGCAACTTTGAGTGAGCCGCGGATTTTATTTACAACTAATGTAGCAAGCGCTTCTCCGTCGATATCTTCAGAGATTATTAAAAGCGGACTACCGGTCTGAACCTGCTTCTCAAGTAAAGGAAGAAGTTCTTTCATGTTGCTGATCTTCTTATCGTAAATAAGGATGTGCGGATTCTCAAGAACTGCTTCCATCTTATCGGCATTCGTTACAAAGTATGGTGAGCTGTAACCACGATCGAATTGCATACCTTCTACGATCTCAACAGTTGTCTCAGTACCTTTTGCTTCTTCAACTGTGATAACACCTTCTTTTTTCACTTTTGCCATCGCGCTTGCGATAAGGCTTCCGATTTCATTATCGTTATTAGCTGAAATTGATGCAACCTGCTCGATTTTCTTGTTGTCATCACCAACAGTCTTTGAAGTTTTTTGTAAAAATTCAACAACTCCTACAACTGCTTTGTCAATTCCACGCTTCAGATCCATCGGATTAGCGCCTGCAGCTACGTTCTTTAATCCCGCAGTTACAATTGCCTGTGCCAATACAGTTGCAGTCGTTGTTCCGTCTCCCGCTACATCAGCAGTTTTTGAAGCAACTTCCTTAACCATTTGTGCACCCATATTTTCGATACTGTCTTTCAGCTCGATTTCTTTTGCAACAGTTACACCGTCTTTTGTGATTGCAGGTGAACCGAATTTTTTGTCGATGATTACATTACGGCCTTTTGGTCCTAATGTCACTTTTACTGCATTTGCCAAAGCGTCTACACCTTTTTTCAGGCGGTCGCGGGCGTCAACGTTAAAGTTGATATCTTTTGCCATTGTTGATTATGTTTTGAGTTAGATTTTTATGATTAATAATTACAAATAAAAAACGAAATCGTTTTTACGGTTTCGTTTAGAGTACTGCGAAAATATCGCTTTCACGCATGATTAAATATTCTTTGCCTTCGATGCTGATTTCAGTGCCTGAATATTTACCATACAATACACTGTCACCAACTTTTACTGTTAAAGGCTCGTCTTTTTTTCCTGACCCAACTGCTATTACTTTACCTCTTTGTGGTTTTTCTTTAGCAGTGTCAGGAATGATGATTCCGCCTGCAGTTTTTTCTTCTGCCGGCGCTGCCTCTACAAGGACTCTGTCTGCTAAAGGTTTTAACGAAACTGATTTCATGATTTTTTGATTATTTAAGTTTGACAATACGTAATTATGCTTAGTAATTTTTTGCTTTCAGAAACAATGCCATTCGACAAAACCGGCTATGGCTCTGACAAGTTTGTCAATTTCTGATTTCCCCTGTTAACTAACTGTCAGATTTGGTGTCAGCGTGACATAAAAAAACCTCTTGTAAGAGGTTTTTTAAATTTCTTTATTTCTGCTGCGGCTGCTCTTGTGGCGCCGGAGTAGCAGGCTGTGTCTGTTGAGGTGCTGGCGAAGCCGGACGGTTTGCCGGAGCCGAGCCCGAATTATCAATCTGTTCCTGCATTGAAGTGCCAATTCCGCGGTCTTCTTTATGAGGAAGTGTTAATCCTGCAATTAAACAAAGCGTTACAAGTGTGAGAGCTAACCCCCAGGTAAGTTTTTCAATGAAATCAGTCGTCTTTTTAACTCCCATTACCTGGTTTGAGCCAATCAGACCTGAAGAAATACCACCACCTTTTGGATTCTGTACCAGTACAACCAGTACCAGTAGAACACATGTGATGATTATTAGAATTGTTATTGCCGTATACATTATAAATCCTGTTTATTGTGTTGGTTTATATCCTTATCAATCTGGAAAATAAGGGCGGCAAAGTAAGCCTTTTTTTCGGGATAAAGCAAACCTAATTTCTCATACATGGAACGGGCCTTTAAAACGTTCCCCTGTTGCAGGTAAATCTTTGCAAGTGTCTCGGAAACAATATCTTCGTGATCCGTTATGCTCTTTTTGGCCTGTATGGAAGGGGAATAAAATTCTGTTTTGGAAACAACAATTTTAGGCTCCTCTTTAATAAAGCGGTCAATTAATGCATTTGTTTCATTTTTAACCGGGTCCGGTTTTGCCTGAATTTCACTTACCGGCTCATCATAGGCATGCACTTCCTCAATCTTACCAAAATCGCCTGCAGTTTTTGATTTCAGCCAGTCAAAAAAGGAACCACCTGAGACAGCTGTAGGGATTTCCTCCGCCGGTTTTGCTTTTTCAATAAGTGGTAATTTTTCGAGTGACTGAATGAGTGACGCTTCCAGCGCATATTCTAGTTCGCCTCTGTCTATAACATCAACAGCATGTAATGACTCATCCGCGATTTTATCGATTATATCCTTTTCCTCCTTAATGATTTCCTGTTCAGGTTCTCTTTCAAAAATCTGTGCGGCAACATGCGGAATCTCTTCTTTTTTTATTGGCGGTACAACTATTTCTACGGACTGTTCTGTAAACTTCTCAGCGACTTCTTTCTTTATCTCTTCAGCTTCCTTAATTTCCTGTATAGGTTCGTTCTTTATTTCATCTTTCGAATGAAGTCCTAATATTTCATTAAGTCTTTTCCTGATAATCTCATGCGGATCTGCCGGCGGAAGTTCTTCCGTAATTTCATCACTTTCCGTTTCAATCTCTATTTCAAATCCCGGACTACTGTTTATGGATACCGGAGGAATCTCAGCAACAATCTCATGTATTTCTATTCCCGGTTCAGCCGGCGGAATAATTTCATCCTGAATAATTACTTCGAATAAATTATCACTAAGCTTCTCAGCTATCACAGGTTCCTCCGGTAAATGCGGATGCTCAATGACCGGTTCGACGGAAAAGATGTTTGTTTTTTTCGGGTGAATCAGATTGTATAGCGCTTTCCGGTCAGCCGAATATGCCGATGCAACTTTCAACTGTCGTTCATATCGAACATGCTGTTGAAGGTTCATCTCTCTGGCTAATAACGATTGTGCCGTCTGGAAATATGGAAATTCATTGACAAATTCATTCAGCATGCTGAGCGCATCCGGACCGGATTTTTCATCCTTTAAAATTTGTATGAATTGTTTGTAATCCATTACCAGTTTATCACTGCTTTATTAAAAATGTCGTCAACCAGCTGTTTATTTATTTCTTCAATGGATTTGTCTTCAACCGTAGCCAGATTCTCTGTAGACGGGTATTCGGTAAAACGAGAGAAAGTAGTTTCGAAATTTTGTTTCTCATCCTTGATGTTAGTAAACTTGACGCTGACTGAAATAGTTAAACGGTTTTGTGCGGCAGTTTCATTCGATTGAATTGCCTGCGGAGTAATCGTATATCCTGTAATGGTTCCCTCTAATGTCAGATCAGCTTTCTCATTCGTAAGTTCAAGTTTTGTCTGAGTTAAAAATTTGTCTTTAAGAGCTTCCGTGAATACCTGGCTTAATGAGGGCGGACCGAGAGACGCTGTCTTGGCGAAATATTTAACATTAAGTGTTTTAACCTCGGGAGAAATTGACGCACCCGAAAGAGAATAATTAACCTTACAAGCGTTAAACGCGAGCAGAAAAAGAAAAAAAAACAGTACTCTCGAAGTTAAAGTCATTTCTTTTTATTAATGCAATCCGTACTCATTCATTTTTCTGTACAATGTGCGTTCTGAAATTCCGAGTTCCTGCGCGGCCTGCTTTCTTTTGCCTTTGTGTTTAGCCAATGCTTTTTGAATAAATTCTTTTTCTTTATCGACTAAAGAAAGTGATTCTTCCACTTCAACATGACTTTGCACAGGCGTAATGGAAACACCCGGATGAGCCTGAGATTTTTGCATCGTTACGGAAGGTCTCGGTTCTTCATATAACGGATGTTCGATTTCGATTGATGAGATCAGATCTGCTTTACGTTTTTGCCATTCAGGGTCGGTCGGACTATGCTGCATGATTTCATTTATCAGAATCTTCATGTCATTCATGTCTTTCTTCATGTCGAACAGAACTTTGTACAAAAGTTCTCTTTCCATATGCTCATTTACATTCTTTGACTCTGACTTTACATGTACCGGTAGATTGCTTAACGAAGAAGTCGGAAGGTAATTGAATAATGTATCTCCGCTAATTTCACGATCCTTTTCCAGAATCGACATTTGCTCGGTAATATTTTTCAATTGTCTTACGTTTCCCGGCCATCTGTAATCAATCAATACCGACTGAGCCTCGGGTGTAAGTGTTATCGCCGGTACTTTATATCGTTCCGAAAAATCATGAGCGAATTTTCTGAAAATTAAATGTATGTCTTCTTTCCTGTCACGAAGAGGTGGGATGCGGATCGGAACAGTGTTCAAGCGATAATATAAATCTTCTCTGAACTTTCCGTTTTCAATCGCCTGAAGCAAATCGACATTCGTAGCGCCGACAACTCTTACATCTGTCTTCTGGACTTTCGAAGAACCCACTTTAATAAACTCTCCGGTTTCCAAAACACGAAGTAATCGCACCTGAGTATTCAGCGGAAGTTCACCAACTTCATCGAGAAAAATTGTTCCGCCATTGCTCACTTCGAAATAACCTTTTCGTGCTTCATGGGCTCCTGTAAAAGAGCCTTTCTCATGACCGAATAATTCCGAATCAATCGTCCCTTCCGGAATCGCACCGCAGTTAACGGCAATGTATGGTCCGTGTTTGCGCGGACTAAGCTGATGTATGATCTGCGGAAAAACTTCTTTTCCAACTCCGCTTTCACCAGATATCAGAACAGAAATCTCAGTTGCCGCAACCTGTCGCGCGACATTAATTGCATGCTCAAGCAACGGTGAATTTCCGATGATACCGAAACGTGCTTTGATTTCCTGGATTGTCAACATGATAAAAATTGCGAATTACGAATTACTTTTGCCAAGCTTTTCGAAGTATGAATTTGTTGAGATTAATTTATTTCAACTGCTTCACCAAGAAGAGTTGCAGGTGTGCAATCGGTTATTTTAACTGTCACATAATCGCCCGGCTTGTAATTTCCGCGAGGGAAAATGACAACTTTGTTTTGTGATGTCCGGCCCGACAAATGTTGGTCTGATCTTTTCGAAACGGAATCGGTAAGTACCAGAAAAGTTTTTCCTAAATCTCTCTTGTTACTTATATGCGAAAGTTTCGATTGCATGGTTATAATTTCATTCAGCCGACGAGCTTTTGTTTCTTCCGGAATATCGTCTTCGAATTTTTTAGCCGCAGCTGTACCGGGACGTTCCGAATATTTGAACATATAGGAATAGTCATATCCCGACCATTCCATCAGACTTAATGTATCCTGATGTTCTTCTTCAGTCTCCGAACAAAATCCGGTAATGATATCAGATGAAATAGAAATTTCGGGAATGATATTTCTGATGGAATTAATACGCTCCATATATTGTTCACGCGTATAGCCGCGATTCATTTTTTCCAATATTCTGGAATTGCCTGACTGAACAGGAAGATGAATTGCCTTACATATATTATCATAACGAGACATGACTTTGATAACTGCATCGGTCATGTCGCGCGGATTTGATGTTGAAAAACGAATGCGCATATTGCTGTTCAGTTTTGCAACTGCTTCAAGCAAATCAGCAAACGTTGTATATTTTTCCTGCTCGTCTGACGGCAACTCATGCCTCATAGCCAAATGAACAGTTTCTTCTGTCAGATCTTTTTTCAGTCCGCCTCCCGACCATAAATAGGAATCCACATTCTGTCCAAGCAAAGTAATTTCTCTGTAACCATCTTCGATCAGCATCTTTGCTTCGTCGATGATTGATTGCGGATCACGGCTTCGTTCCCTGCCGCGTGTAAATGGAACAACGCAGAACGAGCACATATTATCACATCCGCGCATAATAGATATGTATGCCGAAATTCCGTTTGTGCCTAATCTGACCGGACTTATTTCTGCATATGTTTCTTCACGTGATAATAAAACGTTTACCGCTTTTTGTCCTGTCTCCGCCTGCCTGACGAGATTCGGCAAATCACGATATGAATCAGGTCCGACCACAATGTCAACCAGTTTCTCCTGATCAAGCAATTTTGTTTTAAGTCTTTCGGCCATGCATCCTAAAACTCCGACCAGCAGATCAGGGTTTTTTCTTTTGGCTTGTCTGAAAGATTTTAACCGGGCCCAAATTTTTAATTCGGCATTATCGCGAATTGCACAGGTATTTAAAAAAATCAGATCGGCCGAATTTTCATCGTTCGTTGATTCAAATCCTTCTTTTTGCATTATCGATGCAATGATCTCACTGTCAGCGAAATTCATCGCACACCCATAACTTTCCAGAAAAAGTTTTTTAGGACCGGTCGAATTCTTATTAATATATACTTCGCCTTGCCTGGTTTCGTCAATTACCTTTATTTCCCCTTCGCGAAGCATGTTTTTAAATTTAGGGTGCAAATATAGGGTTTTTGGAGATGGGTGACAAGATGTCATTTGATAGGGGATTTTGTGAAAAGGACAAAGGATTAAGGACAAAGGACAAAGGACAAAGGACGAAAATGCTAAAAAGGACTTAAAATAAAGTATAAGGACATAAAACAAAAAATAGAACTATTTAATATTGAGCGAATAGCCTCATTTAACTTATTTCTTAATTCTTTATTCTCTCCTGTTGCTCTGCCCATTGTCCATTGTCCATTTTCCTTTGTCCTTAATCCTCAGTCCTTAATCCTTAATCCTTAATCCATAATCCTCAGACATTTGCCCTTACCCGCCACTCCTTTTTCTTAAAAAATTATCCTCAATTAAAGCATGCATTTCTTCCAAAAAAAAGCGATGAAAAATAAAATGCTTTTATTTGTGCCCTGCGAAAAACATATATGGCAAAAAATTTAGTAATCGTCGAGTCGCCTGCAAAGGCTAAAACAATAGAGGGATACCTGGGTAAAGATTATGTTGTAAGATCGAGTTATGGCCATGTCCGCGATCTTGTTAAGAGCGGAATGGGAATAAAAGTCGAGAAGAATTTCGAACCTGTTTATGAAATCTCGCCTGACAAGGAAGCCGTCATACAGGAACTCAAAAAACTTACGAAGAAGGCAGATGTTGTCTGGCTGGCGACGGATGAGGACCGCGAAGGAGAAGCTATTTCATGGCATCTGTTCGAGACACTGAATCTTGAAGTTGAAAATACTCGTCGTATTGTATTTCATGAGATTACAAAAAAGGCCATCACCAATGCCATTCAGAATCCCCGTTCAATTGATAAGAACTTAGTTGATGCTCAACAGGCTCGTCGAATCCTCGACCGACTCGTTGGGTTTGAATTGTCACCCGTACTTTGGAAAAAAGTTAAACCTCAGCTTTCCGCCGGAAGGGTTCAATCGGTTGCAGTTCGTCTGATCGTTGAGCGTGAAAGAGAAATTGACGCGTTTAATATTACCGCAGCATTCAAAGTCACAGGAATTTTCGAAGTAAACGGAAAGACATTTAAGGCCGAGGTTCCTAAAAAATATGCTACTCAGCAGGAAGCGGAGAAATTTCTCAATGATTGCATCGGAGCAAATTTCACGGTAAAGAATCTTGAAGTGAAGCCGGGTAAGAGAACACCATCCGCGCCTTTTACAACTTCTACATTGCAACAGGAAGCATCGAGGAAACTTGGTTACAGTGTTGCACAGACAATGGTTCTTGCTCAGAAACTTTATGAAGCCGGTAAGATCAGCTACATGAGAACTGACTCGGTGAATCTTTCGCAGGATGCATTAGATATGGCGAAAGGTGCCATTCTGAAAAACTACGGCGAAAAATATCTTGAGATAAGACAGTACAAAAATAAAATCGCATCAGCACAGGAAGCTCACGAGGCTATTCGTCCGACCGACTTCACCGTGAATGAAGGAAGTGCAGATCCGCGAGAGCAAAGACTTTATGATCTGATCTGGAAACGTACGATCTCATCACAAATGTCTGATGCGCAAATTGAAAGAACAGTAATCACGATAGGCTCATCGAAAACTTCAGAAGACTTTGTTGCAACCGGAGAAGTTATCAGGTTCGACGGATTTCTCAAGGTATACATGGAGAGTACTGATGATGAAACACAGCAGGACGAGAAAGAAGGAATCCTTCCTCCGATGAAAACCAACGACAAGCTTGATCTCAACGAAGCGATGGCGGTTGAACGTTTTACTTATCCACCTTCACGTTATACTGAAGCATCTCTCGTTAAGAAACTGGAAGAATTGGGAATTGGCCGTCCGTCAACTTATGCTCCGACAATTTCAACAGTTCAAAAACGCGGATATGTTGTTAAGGAAGAAAGAATGGGAAAAGAACGTTCGTATGTGGTCATTAAACTCAAAGATGACAAGATCGTTCATGAAAAGAAGACAGAGATAACAGGTGCCGAAAAGAATAAACTTTTTCCGACCGATATCGGAATGCTGGTTACCGATTTCCTTGTAGCTAACTTCAAAGAAATTCTGGATTATAATTTTACCGCATACGTTGAAAAAGAATTCGATGATATTGCCAACGGCGAACTGAAGTGGCAGAAAATGATCAAGGAATTTTACGGGCCATTTCATGTAACGGTCGAGACGACTGAAAAGGAATCGGTGCGTGTAACCGGTGAGAGAATTTTAGGAAAAGATCCCGTATCCGGATTAACCTTACTGGTTCGTGTAGGCAGGTTCGGACCAATGGCTCAGATCGGTGCGCAGGACGAGACCGATAAACCAAGATTTGCAAAACTAAGATCCGACCAGCGACTTGATCAGATCACATTCGAAGAAGCGCTGGATTTATTTAAACTGCCGCGAATTGTAGGTAAGTACGAAGACCATGATGTTGCTGTTGCAATCGGAAGATTTGGTCCGTATGTGAGACTCAACGACTATTTCGTATCTCTGAAAAAGGAAGATGACCCATATACAATTACATACGATCGTGCGGTAGAACTTATTCAGGATAAGAGAAAGGCCGACGCGGAGAAAATCATTAAAACTTTTGATGAGGATGCTGAAGTAAAGGTGTTGAAAGGCCGCTGGGGACCATACATTTCATATAAGGACCGTAACCTGAGAATACCAAAGGATAAGGATCCTGTTACTTTCACACTTCAGGAAATTCACGAATTAGCGGAGAAAAATCCGGGTACGCCCAAGAAAAAAGCGGCTTTTAAAAAGAGCTTTGCTGTTAAAAAACCGGCACCCGCTAAAAAGGAAGCCACTACGGTAAAAGCAGGATCGGTAAAAAAAGCGGCAGCCGTTAAAAAATCTGCCGTAATCAAGAAAGCCCCTGCCGTTAAAAAGGTCACTACCGTTAAGAAGTCGGCGCCGGTTAAGAAGGCTGCAAAAGTGAAGAAGTAATGTGAAAACTTTTTGAGATGGGTTTTAAAAAACAGCCATTCGACAATTAAGTTTACACACACTTACGATTCACATAAATGACTATTTCTACTCTGCTTGAGCCGCTGGATAAGCGCTTTGAGACAATCGGTGTTGAAAAATCTTCACTCGGTTCGATAATTAAAAAGTACACTGACGAAAATAATTTTCCTGATATCGAAGGCTATCACATAGCTATTATCGGTGTTGGAGAAGAACGGGGATCGGTCCGAAATGATGGCTGCGGAATGGCTCCCGATATGATCAGGGAAAAGTTTTATGAACTTAAGTCAGGCGATTTCCCAAACCGGATTTTAGACCTTGGAAATCTTCGTCTGGGAGAGTCGCTGAAAGATACATATGCCGCCTTATCGATGGTGATGATTGACCTATTAAAAGAAGGCATCATTCCGGTTATTCTCGGCGGTAGTCAGGATCTGACTTACGCACAGTATACGGCATATCAGAAGCTGGAAGAAACCGTAAACATCGTTGCAGTTGATTCTTCATTCGATCTTGGTTCAACCGATCAGCCGATAAATTCAAATACCTATCTCGGAAAAATTGTCTTACACGAACCGAATTTTCTTTTCAACTTCAGTAACATAGGTTATCAGACCTATTTTGTAGGGCATGAGCAGATTGAATTAATGAACAGACTCTTTTTTGATGCATACAGACTTGGTCAGGTTCAGAGTGACATGGAAGAAGTTGAGCCGATAGTCAGAAATGCCGATATACTTTCATTTGACATTTCTTCCATCAGGCAAAGTGATGCGCCCGGAAACGGTAACACAACACCGAACGGATTTTATGGTGAAGAGGCTTGTCGTATCGTGCGTTACGCGGGCATGAGTGATAAATTGACAAGCTTCGGAATTTATGAAATCAATCCGCTTTTCGACACGCATAACCAGACTTCACATTTGGCAGCGCAAATGATCTGGTATCTGATAGAGGGTTTTTACAACCGCAAAAAAGATGTACCGATGAAAAACAAAAACAATTTCATTAAGTATCGGGTAGCATTAACCAAAGAAGACCAGGAAATAGTTTTTTATAAGAGTAATAAGAGCGAAAGATGGTGGATGGAAGTCCCTTATCCCGTCAATAAAGTAAGGTATCAGAGACATCACCTGATTCCTTGTAGTTATAAAGACTACGAAACAGCGATGCAGGAGGAAATGCCGGATCGCTGGTGGCAGGCGTTTCAGAAGATCAGTTAGTTTTTAGTCTTGAGCCTTTAGTCTTTAGCTTTTGGTCTTGAGATGCTAATATCTCCATATTAACATCTCAAGACTCACGGCTAAAGGCTCAAGACCACCAGATGTAACATCCTCCCCATCCTTCACGTTATACCTATTTCTTACAGTTTTACCTGATGGTATGCGCAAAAAATTCGGGTCATCCCGGCAATCTTCTAATCTCTCGCAAAAAGGAATAGAAAAGACACCTGATTCAGGACAAAGAACCCCGGACTTCGGACCGGGAATATGACCTGAACCCGGACTCAATACTAAAAACAATCACCTAACTCCTTCACCAACAGTTAACCGCAAACCAGCCGCCAATGGATTCCGTCTACCAAGTAATTAACAAGTCTAACCTCAAAAATTTTTTGTTTTTAGATATATTTTTTCATTACTTTACCCGCTCACAGTTTAAAAGACCAATCTCCCGGCTAAGGATGCATAAGAATTTTACTCTTGCATTTTTCATTCTATTTATTTCTGCGAATGTTGTGTCGTATGCACAGCAGGATCCGCAGTTTAGCCAGAACATGTTTACAAAGTTGCCTACCAATGCCGGTTATGCAGGGGCAAGTGATGCGATTTGCGGTACATTATTATACAGAAATCAGTGGACGGGATTCGGCGGGGAGCCAAAAAGTATTTTGGCAACATTCGATATGCCGGTTGATGTCTTGCATGGTGGCGTAGGATTGTCTATTGTTGCATCTGATCAATTAGGAGCAGAGAAGAATATGAATATCCGGGGAGCGTATGCATACAGACTTGATGTTGGTTCGGGCCGCGTAGGATTGGGAGTTGATTTTGGATATCATCAGAAGTCATTAGACGGTACGAAATTCATCATGAATGATCAGGGTGATCAGAATATTCCGACGACTAATATTAGCGGTGGAACTTTTGATCTGGGTTTTGGTGCATATTATAACAACGAAAAGCTATTTGTTGGACTTTCTTCCTTGCATCTTACAGCAGGAGATATTAAATTTGGGAATATTTCGACCAAAATGGCCCGACATTACTATCTGATGGCCGGATATGCCGCAGATCTCACTTCTTCATTAACATTAAAGCCAATGATTCAATTAAAATCAGATGCCGTATCTACGCAAGTTGATTTTAATGCGAATTTGATGATAAATAACCGTTTTTGGGTGGGTGCATCATACAGGCTTCAGGACGCAATTGTAGCTATGGCAGGATTAGAAATAATTCCTAATCTTCGCCTCGGATATTCTTATGATATTACAACCTCAGAAATAAAGACCTACAGCAGTGGTTCTCACGAAATCATGCTGGGATATTGTTACAAACCATCTAAAAACGTAAAACGCCAGTTCCATAGAAATGTAAGGTTTCTCTGAAAATCGGCAAAACTACAGTAAGGACATAGCATAGATTTGATTGAAACCAATAGGGTATATACTCGTTCAAAGTGTTTACCTTCATATTGGCTTCAATAATTGGAAGCGTGTTCCGTTATAACAAACCAGTTTTATTCATATTAAACAGCAAATGAGACTCAAGACATTCGGAATAAGCACATCAAATCTGCTATATTCTTTAGTCCTGTTAACCCTGGCCGGCTGCGGAAGCGGTAATAAAGGTGAGCTTACCGGTGTACTTAACAGGGAGAAGTGGTATCAGGCTGATCCATACGGAATGGTTTTCATACCGGCAGGCTCCTATACCATGGGACCAAGTGATCAGGACGTGCCATATGCTATAACCAGCCAGGGCAAGACAGTTACGATCCCTGCATTTTACATGGATAATACTGAAATCACGAATAACGAATATCGTCAGTTCGTTTATTGGGTACGTGACTCACTCGCTCACCGACTGATCGGCGGCGAACATATTTTAGAAGAAGGTGAATATGGTGAGAGAATCAACTGGAGAATGAAGTTGAAGTGGGACGATGAGCAGAATGAAGAAACTCTGGCAGAATTATTTTTACCGGAAACAGAGCGTTTCTATCGTCGTAAAGAAATTGACAGCCGTAAATTAAATTTCGAATACTACTGGATTGATCTGAGAGAAGCAGCAAGAAGAGAAAGCCGTGAGCAGGGAATGCGCGACAGATCAGTCTTTATCAAGAAAAATGTAATTAATGTTTATCCGGATACATTGGCATGGATTCATGATTATGCTTATGCTTATCATGAGCCATTAACTCAGATGTATTTCTGGCATCCAGCATATGATGATTATCCGTTAGTAGGTGTGAACTGGAAACAGGCTCAGGCTTTCTGTATCTGGAGAACTCAATTATTAAACAGTTACCTGGGAGATCAGGAAATGGCTTATGTGCAGGACTTCCGTTTGCCGACAGAGTCGGAGTGGGAGTATGCTGCGAGAGGCGGACTGGAATTATCTCCATATCCTTGGGGAGGTCCTTACATTCGTAACAGCCGTGGTTGTTTCCTTGGAAACTTTAAACCAATGCGTGGAAATTACATGGACGATGGTGGAGTTTACACTGTGAAGGTGACATCGTACTGGCCGAATGATTATGGTTTATATTGCATGGCAGGTAACGTTTCAGAATGGACCAGCAATGCATTTGATGAAGCAGCATATAGCTTTACACATGATGTTAGTACCGATTATCAGTATGATGCAAAAGACAGTGATCCTCCTGCTTTAAAAAGAAAAGTTATTCGCGGCGGTTCATGGAAGGATGTTGCATATTATCTCCAGAATTCTGCGCGTTCTTACGAATATCAGGATACTGCGAAATGCTATATCGGCTTCCGTAGTGTAATGAGTTACCTCGGAAGAGATAAATCAGATTATTAATAAATTCTGATTTGTTCCCTTACTTAAATTGAACTTAACTAGTCTCCAAAATCAATAAGTCAAAAACCAATCTATTTATTGTCTAACAAAAATCAACATCTAACAACACTATGGGAATTTCTGAATTAACACAAGGCAAGAAGTTTAAGAACTTTATGGCCAAATTATACGGATGGGGTGCGGCCATCGTAATCGTAGGTGCTTTATTTAAAATCCAGCACTGGCCTGCATCAGGTTTCTTCCTTGTACTCGGTTTGGGTACGGAAGCCATTATCTTCTTCTTCTCGGCATTTGAGCCTCCACATGAAGATGTGGATTGGTCATTGGTTTATCCTGAACTTGCAGGAATGGAAGATGAAGACAGTCACAGTAAAAAAGATAAGAGAAGTAAGAAAGATCCTGTTGCTCAACAACTCGATCGTTTAATGGCTGAAGCTAAAATCGGTCCTGAACTTATTGAGAGCTTAGGAACAGGATTACGTTCAATCAGCGATTCAACTTCTAAACTGGCTGATCTCAGCAATGCATCTGTTGCAACTGAAGATTATGTACAGAATGTTTCTAAAGCATCACGTTCAATCGGTGAAATGACAACTTCTTATACTAAAGCGGCTCAGGCCGTTGATCAGTTGTCATCTTCAACGGAAGAAGTACGTGTTTATAAAGATCAGGTTGTAACAGCAGGTAAAAACCTTGCGGCTCTGAATGCAGTTTATGAATTGCAGTTACAGGATTCTAATGAGCATCTGAAGCAGACAAGCAAGTTCTATGACGGTATCAATGAATTGATGTCGAACCTGAACTCTTCACTTGAAGATACTCGTAAATACCGCGAAGAAGTTTCTATGCTCGCGAAGAATCTTTCTTCATTAAACACAGTTTACGGCAACATGCTCAATGCAATGACCATCCGATAATCTGAATAAGTCTAACCAATTAATCAGAAAAACAGATGGCAGGCGGTAAACTCTCCCCCAGGCAGAAGATGATCAACATGATGTACCTCGTGTTGACAGCGCTTCTCGCACTAAACGTAACGAAAGAAGTTATCAATGCATTCGTAACAATTAACGAAAGCGTTGTATTAACGAAAGATAACCTCGATAAAAAAAATCAGGCTACTTATGCAAATTTCGCACAGGCCATGTCTGTCGATGCAGCGAAGTATGCTGATGTAAATAAGAGGGCGGAAGCTATCCGCAAGGAAGCTAACGATATACACAAGTATATTGAAGACACAAAAATTAAGTTAGTAAGAGCAGCTGATAAACTTGAGCCAAGCGACCCTATTCCCGCACTCCCTGATATGGAAAACAAGGAA
Source organism: uncultured Flavobacteriales bacterium (assembly GCA_964486655.1). Lineage (GTDB taxonomy): Bacteria > Bacteroidota > Bacteroidia > AKYH767-A > 2013-40CM-41-45 > JADKIH01. Next base: position 2,995 of record CAZAON010000312.1, on the reverse strand, counting down.
GATTATGATACGCCAACACATATCATGATCGGAGCTGATGACCATACCGGTAAAGGCGCTGTTGCAAGCGAACTGAAAGGTAAACTTGAGAAATTCAAAAAGACCATTATTGATAACGCTCCGGCTGAATCAAAAGAAGATTATAAAAAACGCCTCGAAACGTTGTTGAATACTGCAGATCCAAAGAAAGCAGAAGACGGAAAACGTACCTGGGAAATGATGAGTTTCTATCATAACCCTGTTGTTGCTACCGTAGCTCTTCTTTCAAAGTTTCAAAGTGATATTCGTTCAGCTGAATCACAAATTACCGATGAATTACTTGCTTCTGTCGACAAGAATATTGTTAAACTCGACAAGCTTAATGCAAAGGTGATTCCTAACAGCACTGTTGTAACAATCGGTAGTGATTTCAAAGCCGACGTATTCCTTTCTGCTACTTCATCTACAATGGCTCCTGAAGTTTTCATCGGAGCGTCGTATGATTCAGTGACAAAAACTATGAAAGGCGGAAGCGATAAGCCACTTCCTGTTGAAGGCGGTTATGCAAAATATACTGATCACCCGGGCTCTGAAGGTGAGAAAAAATGGTCAGGCGTTATCCGCGTTAAAAAACCGGATGGCTCTTATGATCATTATCCATTCAGCTCCGCTTACGTAGCTCAAAAACCAAATTCAGTTGTTGCTGCCGAGAAAATGAACGTTCTCTATATCGGTATCGATAACCCGATTGCAGTTTCTGTTCCCGGTGTTTCAAACGATAAAGTAAAAGTGAATATTTCCGGTGGCGGAGGAGTTTTAAAAGCAAATCCGGGTGCCGGTTCAGGTCACTACTTCGCCAACGTTACTACTGTTGGTCCGTGTACTTTGACCGTTGCAGCGGAACTCGCCGGTAAAATGCAGCAAATGGGATCCTTCCCTTATCGTGTAAAGAAAGTTCCTGCTCCAGTTGCTACGATCTCTGATAAGTATCGCGGCGGACAGATCGATAAGAACATTCTGGGTGCAGGTGTTCTCGTTCCAAAACTGGATGATTTCCCATTCGAACTCTATTATGTAACTCTTGAGTTCAAAATGATCATCTTACAGAAAGGTAACTTCCTCGAATATGAGACTAAAGGTGCCCGACTGTCGGAACAGATGGTAAATGCAATTCGTAAAACAAGAACAGGTGATAAAGTATTCTTTGAGAATATTTCAGCACGTATGGATAAGGCAACTACCCAGGTTCCATCAGTGAAATTATCACCAATGTCGTTTACAATACAATAACCCTAATAAGGAGGTAAAGTGAAAACTAAATTATTCATCATCGTCTTTCTTTCCGTCATCAGCTTCTCTGCTATGGCGCAGAACGTACTCGATGGAGTTTATGTAAAGGAACATACGGTTGAACGTATTCCTCTTCCATATCCATACCTGCGTGAAGCCGATGTCATGTGGTCTAAACGCATATGGCGTGTTATGGATCTCAGCGAAAAGATCAACCTGCCATTTAAGTATCCGACCAGCAAAAGCACCGTCAACCGTAAGAATCTTATGGATGTATTTGTTGATGCGATCAGAGAAGGCAGTCTGACTGCTTATGGTTTCGAAGATGATGAATTCACAATGCCAATTACATGGGATAAAATTGAATCACGCGGTGGAGCAAGAACCGACACCATGCCAATGACAAGAGACTATCCTCCTTACGATGAATTCGATACTGTTATCACAAGAGCTTTCTCACCTGATAAAGTAATCGGATATAGCATTAAGGAAGATTGGTTCTTCGATAAGCAAAGATCTGTTCTCGACGTACGCATTATCGGAATCGCTCCACTCATATATGCTGTAGATGAAACCGGTAATATCCGCGAGGGAAATTATAAAATTCCGTTGTTCTGGATTTACTATCCTGAAGCAAGAAAACTATTAGCAAACTCCGAAGTGTTCAATCGTGAAAATGATGCTGAACGCCGCTCATTCGATGATCTGTTTCACAAACGTTTCTTTGGCAGCTATATCATCAAAGAATCAAATGTGTACGACCGTCGTATCGATGAGTACAAACAAGGCTTAAGCGCCCTTCTTGAATCAGAAAGAATCAAGCAGGATATTACGACGTTTGAGCATGATATGTGGGAGTTTTAGACTTAGTACTGAGTATAAAGTACAAAGTACAGAGTACAAAGTACAAAGTACCCCAAAACAAGAAAGGCTGTCCATTCGGACAGCCTTTCTTCGTTTTAAAGGCTAGTATGAAAAAGTGAAAGGAGTTAGTGTTCCGTGATAGTGTAGTGTCAGTGTCAGTGTCAGTGCGGACAAAACCGACCGTAAACAACAACGACCTCGTAATTTGTAATTTGTAATTGAACTAAAAGAACGCCCTAAACTGAACCCCGCCGGTATGAACCACCGGCGAGTCCTGCAGTTTTCTTCCATCGTAAGTCAGAGACATCTGAACGGTATTGTTAAGGGTTCTCTGAACCGCTAAACCCCAGGTGACGTTTTTCCCGTTCTTATATCCTTCAAGCATTTCATAGGCCAGAAAACTATTGTCGGCAGCATTGTAATCAATGTTTATCATAGCCACTTTTCCGGAAATGTTTCCGCTCGTTACCATGGTGTATTTTAATTCCAGCTGAAACTTGTTTCCGATTGCTCTTTCACCGATATCTCCTGTCGTGTTTTTTTTCTGAGAGTACTCATACGATGTTGTAACCCTGAAAACACTTCCCGGCTGGTAAGATAATTTTGGTTCAATTCGGCCGGAATAAATGCTGTAATTACGGTTTGAAAAGAAATCGGAAGTGTTGATCTTTTCTCCATTCTCATACATTGCCGTAAAGAGAAACTCTCTGACAATATTCCATCTGAAATTTACCATCCTGGAACGAAGAAGCCTTGATTCAAACCCGTTTGTGAGCAGGGATTTATTTCTGTTTTCCTGCCACGTCAGATCTACTCCGTAAACCGGACTGGTCCGGTTGAAATAAAGTGTATTACGCAGACT
>CAZAON010000311.1:0-3372 GCA_964486655.1 uncultured Flavobacteriales bacterium | reverse complement strand
ATGCGTTCACGGGCGGTGAGCTTTCCTTTTTTGTGTTGCGCTTCAATGCGTTTTTTGCCACCCCCCAAATGGGCTTCGGCAATTTTATCATCGAGGAGTTTAAGTTTTGATTTCATACTTTTAAAAGAAGATGACGAAGGTAAATCTATTTTCTCATTACAAATTTCCCGGGTTCTTTCGATTGAGAATGAAGAATCATGTGTAAGTGACAATCATAATACCGGCGACCTATTCCTACAGTTAGTTTCCATATTAGATATCAATATTCCAGGTAATACAGTTCAAAACGCCTCCCTCTGAAGCTATAGAAACACAATTCAAAGTTGAAATTTTTGCATTTGGTAAGATGGAAATAAGTTGCTTAAATGCAGAATCATCGGATGTGATATTAAAGGTAGGCATTAAAATAAAATTTCCGATGTGAAGATAGTTGATATATGTACCTATTGCAGACGGAACATTAGTTTCATTTTTCTCTGATGAAGGAGAATATGTAAATAAGATAGTGGCGAGATGATGTTTCTTTAGGGTTCGTAATAGATTGTCGCGAAAATATTTTTTCTCTGCGGAAAAATCGTTGAGCAATATGGTGTCTTCATCAAGAAAGCGCACCATCCCATCTGCATGACCGAACACGTCATTCGGCTGATGTGGAATTATGATAATGTCTTCTGCTTCAAATAACTCATACAACTCATTTAGTAAATTCCTTTTGGGAATCCATTTGTTGTCAATAAATATTTTATCAGTAAGGATTATTTTCTTTTTTGAACGGACAACATTCCCCCCGTCAAGGATAATTTTCGTCTTAATTGCAGAAATATTAATAGCGGAACAAACTTTTTCAGGATTGGTTTTTAAGTGCCGGAATTTTTTCGCCGATAGGTATGAGGGTGAATATTTGAACTGAATAAATTTATTTTTACTGACCTGTACGGGCATGTAATCACGGCACCAAATATCTTTTGTATTTTTAAGGTAATCGAACCGGATGGTGTTTCTTCTAAGTATACTTTCAAGTTGTAGTGAGAATATTGTATTTCTACTGCGAAGCAGATTTGATTCGAAAACAATATTTGATTCATCATCCGTAATCATCTTTTTAAGTTATATCCAAGAAGCGAAACAACTTCATGGTCCGATAGACCGGACTCTTTAATTATTTTTTCCTTGCCTGCTAAATTAGACTGGAATAATCCCGGATCTTGTGCAATGAACCTATATTTACAGGTAATAAAAGCCTCCTGATGAATTGAAGAAAATTCTTCAGAACTGTAATCAATCTTTAAACCTACTCGTACTGCATTTAATAACTGGAAATTATCAGGGGTATTGTTTTTCCGGATAAATAAAAGTGAATTTTGATCTTCAGCATTCCCTAGTTTCTTAGACGCATCGATAGTATTGGAAAAATCAAGCTTTATCAAGGAGAGAATTTTGTCAACCACACGAGATGGGCCATTAATGTATTCCTTATCAATTCGCAATCCCCTGATTAAAATACCCCAAAAGCTATTTTCTCTTCCAAGACAAAGATCAATTCCCTTTCTGGTGCCTTTCTTAATTATATCTGAATTAGAATAAGTATGCATGTACCAGGAATTAGATTCGTTTTGTAATTTGTGCCTGTGAACGAAAGGATCTGGATGGGATTCGGGATCAAAAAAATAGAATTCCAAATCTGTAAAATGAGCTTCGATTCCGTTTATTATTATTGAACGGTGGTTAATAAGATTGCCTGCAAATGATTTAGCAATATCTGCAAAAAGATTTTTAGTTGTAAAAGAGGGAATAGCATTCATAACGCAATTTATTTGTTTTAGTTAATTCAATCAGAACCAAAATAATTTCATTTTAAGCATTAAAAATTATTGATGTTTTCCAGAGAATCAAAGGTGGTTTCGATTTTTGAAATGAGCTCTGTGAGTAGTTGGACATTGGTATCGCCGCAGCTTAGCAGCAGGTTTTTATCGAAAAGGAACGTCTCGCCGTTTTCAATTGAATCGTTCCAGTTTTTTAAATCACCCTCCATTGCAAGATTAAGTGTATTTTCAAAGACGAATTCACGGACTTCAAAGAGCCCTTTAATGGAATTCGCAAGTTGTTGTCTGTAATCTTCAGATTGCATAAGTTAATTTGTGAGATCAAATTACCTACATGTGTACCGCGATTCCAAGTGTTGTTGTAAATAATTTTTGGCTCGATAACAATACGTTAGCGTCTTAATAATTTATATAGTTTTCTGTTACTTTTAGCAATGGCATTATAATTCTTTATTAATTTTAATTTGAAGAAAGTAGTTGTTTTAATATTTATTTTTCCCAAACTCATTTCGTAGTTTCGCCCTTCAATGAGCAAGGAAACAGTAGTCAGCGGCATTCGGAGCACGGGCAACCTGCACCTCGGGAACTATTTCGGGGCCATAAAGAATTTTATAAAAATGCAGCATGAGTACAACTGCTATTTCTTCATTGCTGATTACCATTCGCTTACTACCCATCCCAATCCTGCCGACCTTCATGCCACTGTAAAACAGGTGTTGGTGGAGTATCTGGCCTGCGGCATTGATCCTGATGCCTGCACTATTTATATTCAAAGTGACTTGCCTGAAACTGCAGAGCTTTTCCTGCTCCTCGGCATGAACGCTTATGTTGGCGAACTGGAGCGTTCGACAACGTTCAAAGAAAAAGTGCGCAAGCATCCTGATAATGTGAATGCAGGCTTGCTGACCTATCCCGTGCTGATGGCCGCCGACATCCTGATTCACCGTGCATCAAAGGTGCCTGTGGGAAAAGATCAGGAACAGCACCTTGAATTTACACGCACATTCGGCAACCGTTTTAACAGGATGTATAAACACGACCTCTTCCCTGAACCTGTTGCATTCAATTACGGAACATCACTTGTGAAAATCCCCGGACTTGATGGCGGCGGCAAAATGGGAAAAAGTGAAGGCGAGGGAAATGCTGTTTTCCTTTCTGATTCCCCCGAAGTGATCCGTAAGAAAGTGATGCGTGCAGTTTCCGACAGCGGACCTACAATTGAAAACCAGCCAAAGCCGGAGGCGATCCAGAATCTTTTTACGCTCATGGAAGTTGTTTCATCAAAAGAGACCTTGCTTCATTTTGAGGAACTTTACAATACAATGAAGATCCGCTACGGCGATATGAAAAAGCAACTTGCCGAAGACATGATCTTATTTACAGCGCCACTCAGAGAAAAGATCCTTGCCTTAAGCGCTGATGATAAATACATTCATAAAGTAGCCAGTCAGGGGGCCGAGAAAGCACGCGAAAGCGCCTCAAAAACCATTTCTGAAGCCAGGAAGCTGATCGGATTCCGGAGCTTTTAAAACTATTTTCGTTTACTATT
>CAZAON010000310.1:0-2923 GCA_964486655.1 uncultured Flavobacteriales bacterium | reverse complement strand
AACTTTATTTTTAGAAAAAAATAATTTTCAATTATATAATTTGTATTATTACGGTAACAATTACCAATTTTTTTAATCAAACTTTTTTATTTTCAATAGTTAAATGCACAATCAGAAATGAAATTTGGTTTTATTTTCATTTTGATTTTTCTTATTGCAAGATTTTCTTTCGCTCAAAATCTTGTTCCTAATCCTTCATTTGAGGATACCTTGCCTCATGGGGGATATTGTTATGGACCAATTGAATGGACGAATCATTGGTTTAATCCGACTCTTTCTACACCTGATTTATTTTGTTATAATTCAACCTCATTAAATTGTACTGTTTCTTCACTAAATAATCCGACAGGCTTTCAAAATCCCAGAAGTGGTTTTGCATATGCAGGAATTTATACCTGGGCCGGAGAAACAAGAGAATATATTGCAGTCCTGTTAGACAGCGCACTCTCAGGCGACTGCACGTATTATATCGAATTTTATTTATCCAGAGCAGATAATTTTGGTTTTGCAACTGATAAAATTGGTTGTGCTTTCACAAACGATACAAATAATTTAGACACTACCATTTTTTATCTTCCGTTAATGCCTGCAATTGAATCTCAACCTGGGGTATTAATGACTGATAGTCAAAATTGGGTACGAGTTAATGGTTTTTATACCGCACAAGGAAATGAAAGATACTTAATAATTGGAAATTTTCATGAAAATTCAAATACCTATGTTGATACATCTAATATTACTTTATATTATTCAGCTTATTACTATATCGATGACGTTAAGTTATTATCATGTGACAGTACATTAGTCCTGTCTGAAATGGAATTGAATAAACAAACAAAAGCAAAAGAGATTTCAATTTATCCAAATCCGGTAAATAATGTTTTAAATATTTTTCATGATGCATCTGTATCTATTGAAAATATCGAAATTTTTGATCAAACAGGAGAATTACTTCTTCGCCAAAAACTCCGAAATTCGCAGCAGCAGATTTCCATGTCTGTCGCTACTATTAAAACCGGTGTTTATTTGTTAAAGATTATTTTATTAAATGGGACTCAAATACATTCAAAAATATTCATAATACATTAATTCACTTTTTAAATAAATAAGACTCATGAAAAATAAACTAATAATTCGAGTATTGTTGTATTTTATATTAGTCGCATTTCAAACTGTCAATTTGAATGCTCAAGATTGGCTTAAACTTGGCAATCCAGGTACAAATCCAGCAACAGATTTCGTTGGAACAACAGATTTCCAACCATTAAACATCAGTACAAATAACGGAATGGCAGCCGGTGGAGCACAACCAATTTATTTTAAATCAAATGGTATTCTTGAAATGACATTAGATGCTTTCGGCAATCTTGATTTAGCTTTACCCACAAAAGGCTATCAAATTGGTGCCAATTAGGTATTACGCAATATTGGAATTCCTACAAGCATTTATGTCGGCGTAAACTCAGGCCACCCAACCTCTACAAATGGGACGGGAAATACATTTGTAGGTTATGGAACAGGATTGGTGACTGGAAATACAGCACCTACACCATTAACAAATCAAGGTATACAAGTTTTTGCAGAAAAGTTAAGTTCCGGAATTTATTCCTATAGTCTGGTCGCCGATGGAAAAACGATAGATACGAAACAGATGGTTTGTCAGAAATAAAAGATACCATCAAAGAATTGAAAAGGTTATTTTTAGAATGTAATGAATGATAAATAACTAAACGAACCCCTTTGCGCCTTACCGCCTTGGCGAGAAATCATTTTTTATTCTCATTCACCATCCCAAAGAAACAATGAGTTGAAGGATTACAGCAGCTTCAACTCAAATTAGTATCTTGCCCGGGATGAACACCGGCAGAACGTTTATTATTATTCCAGCATATAATGAAGGAGCGGCGATAGTTCAGCTGCTGGAAGAAATTAATTCAGTTGCTTCAAACTTATCAGAACAGCTCACAGTTTTAGTCGTAGATGACGGATCAGACGATGATACCGTGTCGAGAATCGCAAACGTTAGTTTGACTTCCGTTAATATTCGGATAATCAGTTTGCTTTATAACCAGGGTCACCAGACTGCTATCGCTCAGGGTTTATTATTTGCCCATAGCGAGAAAGCCTCAGGAGCTATTATCATGGACGGCGATGGAGAAGATGATCCGGCCGCAATTCAGGAGTTGTTAAAACTGAAGGATTATGATATTGTCAATGTAACGCGCGGTAGGAGAAGTGAATCATTGGCCTTTCGTATTTCATACAGCATCTATCGTTTCTTTTTTTATCTGATTACAAATAAGAAAATGAATTTTGGAAATTACTGCATGATAAGCGAAAGAGTAATTGAGATTTTCAGCCGCCGGACTTTTATTCATTTCGCCGCCTTTCTTTCCAAGTTGCGATTCAAGACCGCTACAATACGATCCGATCGCAGACAACGTCTCGGAGGTAAAACCAAAATGAATGCATCCAATCTTATTCATCATGCTTTCCGTTCATTCGCCGAGTATGGCGAATCGCTGTTAATGATATTCCTGAGATTGTTTATCATTTTATTCGTATTGTTTATTCTACTGATCGGATACATAATCTATCTGAAAATTTTTACCGAATATCCGATTCTCGGCTGGACGAGTACATTCGGAATCGGATTGCTTACTTCCGCTTTGATTTGTGTCGGATTTTTCGTTCTCGGAGTCTTGCTGCTCAATATCACGCAGCGTAATATTCTGCCTCCAACTGTAAATTATAAGGTTGTCAGATGAGTGACGGAAAATATCAGGGAGATAAGGTTTTAGATATCATGTCTTCGAATGCAACGAACAGAAACAGATCAATCGAAAAACTGATTCGTAAATATATTTTCAAAAATATCCCGAAAGGAGTCAGGGTACTTGAATTCGGTGCCGGGAAAGGCGAA
>CAZAON010000309.1:0-2554 GCA_964486655.1 uncultured Flavobacteriales bacterium | reverse complement strand
CTCTGGATGAATTTCGTTATTCCGACGCCTGACAGCAATAATGTAGATCTTACAATCGGAACCTCCAATTTAACAGATACAAAAACCGGAATATATGTTTATCCGAATCCGGTTAATGCAGGGCGCATTTATTTATCGGCCATAACAACATTCACGATTTTCGATGCTCTGGGGAAAGCGCAGTTGTTTGTTAAAAACAGCAATTCCTGTGATGTTTCCATGCTGGAAAGCGGAATTTATTTCTTGAGGACGAAAGAAGGCCGGGTTGTTAAGATTGTAAAAGAGTAAAGGTTTTCATACATTTATCGCTATGAAATACACTTCAATCGACTCACGCCTGTTTATAGAAAACCGTAAACGATTCGTTTCTGAATTATTACCGGGTTCAATCGCAATCTTTCATTCGAACGATGAAATGCCCCGTAACGGCGATCAGAATTTTACCTTTCGTCAGCACTCCGATTTATTCTGGTTAAGCGGAATAGATCAGGAGCAATCAATTTTGGTAATGTGTCCGTCTCACCCGGTTCCTGAGTACCGTGAAATGTTATTTCTGCGTAAGACAAACGAACATATTGCTGTCTGGGAAGGACATAAATACACGAAGGAAGAAGCGCGAGCGGCGAGCGGAATTCAGAATGTATACTGGGTTGATGATTTTGCAACTATTCTTCCCGTGTTAATGCATCATTCGGCAAATGTATATATCAATCTGAACGAGAATGATCGCTTTACAACTGAAGTACAATATCGTGATGAGAGAAAAACAAAAGAGCTCAGAAATAAATATCCAAATCACACTTACATGCGTTCGGCATTATTGATGTCGAAACTTCGCTCAATTAAATCCGATATCGAAGTTAACCTGATGCGTGAAGCATGTGAGATTACAAATAAAGCATTCAAAAATGTTTTACAAATGACTCGTCCCGGTGTGATGGAATATGAAATCGAGGGAGAAATAATCGGAACATTCATTAAGAATCGTGCGAATGGCCATGCCTATAATCCGATTGTGGCCAGCGGAGCGAATGCCTGCGTGCTTCACTACAACGACAACAACCAGGAGTGTAAAGACGGAGAGGTAATTCTTCTGGACTTCGGTGCTGAATATGCGAATTATGCGGCTGATCTTACCCGCAGCATTCCTGTGAACGGGAAATTCACCAAGAGGCAGAAAGACGTTTATAATGCCGTACTTCGTGTAATGCGCGCAGCGACAAAAATGCTTGTCGTCGGAGCGGTGATACCGAAATACCAGGATGAAGTGGGAAAGGTGATGGAGCAGGAACTAATCGGACTCGGTTTGCTGAAGAAAGAGGATGTTGCCAAACAGGATCCGAAGCAACCGCTTTATAAAAAATATTTCATGCATGGCACATCGCATTTCCTCGGACTTGATGTGCATGATATCGGTAATCGTTATTTGCCTTTGCAAGCCGGAATGGTTCTTACCTGTGAGCCCGGAATTTATATTCCTGAAGAAGGTCTCGGAATTCGTATCGAGAATGATATTCTCATCACAGAAAAAGGTCCCGTCGATCTGATGGCCAACATTCCGATCGAAGCCGATGAAATCGAAGAGCTCATGTCACGACAAAAAGTTGTCGTACATTAACCGGGAATAATTTCGTTTTTTATTTTACTCTTCTGAATAATGAACCCTCTGCTGCAGTCAGTGTATATTCATTTGCTAAAGACTCAGCTGAAGAGACAGGGAAAGAAACGTCCTACAAGAAAGGACATTTTGATATTCCGCATTCATTTCAATCGCCAGATCATGCAGGCGGTTTTGATTTTTTTGGGAATGCTTTCTGCCGGTCTCGGACTCAAGGGTTTTTTATTGCCGAACGGATTTATTGACGGAGGTGTAACCGGAATATCGCTGCTCGTTTCTGAAATAACGGGAATCGGATTGCCATTATTACTGATTCTGATCAATCTCCCGTTTATTATTCTGGGGTATAAACAAATCAATAAGTTATTCGCGTTAAAAACTCTGGGAGCGATTTTGGGTTTAGCTGCATGTATTATTTTTATTCCATATCCGATAATAACTTCCGACAAACTTCTCGTTGCCGTTTTCGGTGGGTTCTTTCTCGGTGCCGGCATCGGACTGGCAGTTCGCGGTGGCTGTGTAATTGACGGAACGGAAATTTTAGCTTTGGGAATTTCCAAAAAATCATCTCTAACTATCGGAGACATTATTCTGATAATTAATATTGTTATTTTCTCGGTAGCGGCATTTGTGCTTACTTATGAAAGAGCATTGTATTCCATACTCACATATTTCGCCGCTGCCAAAACGGTTGACTTTATTATTTCGGGAATTGAGGAATACACGGGAGTAACAATAATTTCTCCTCGCAGTGAAGAAATTAGAAAAATGATCACTGAGAAACTCGGTCGTGGTGTAACCATTTATCGCGGCAAACGTGGTTATGGCAAACGAGGTCACCAGTTAGATGACATCGAAATTATTTTTTCTGTTGTTACCCGTCTTGAAATTGCCCTCCTTCAGGCCGAAGTTGAAAAAATCGATCGCGAAGCATTT
>CAZAON010000308.1:0-10531 GCA_964486655.1 uncultured Flavobacteriales bacterium | reverse complement strand
TTGCCACGTCTTCTCTCACAATAACAGTGTAAACAACTGAATCAATACAGCCAATGTTATTTAACGTGTAAAGCACTACATCGTACTGGCCCTGCGCAGGAAATACATGAACCGGATTCAACTCTGTACTTGTGATTCCGCTGTCCGGAAAAAACCACTGCCATGAACTTGCATTCGTAGAAAGGTTGGTGAACTGTATGGCATTCTGGAATGACCCGGGTGATACATTAGAGTATGAAAAATTTGCATCCGGTCCGGGCAACGTCGGTACCCATAAAGTATCCGATGAAGGAAAAGCCGTACAATTATCTGTTATGGTAATATACACAGGCATTCCGGGCTGTGGAGCCACCGTTATAACAGTCGTGTCTATATCTCCAGTACTCCATGTTAAATCATACGGCCCGCCATTTCCTCCTCCCGGTTGAGCAATAATATCAATCGGCACTCCCGGACATGCGAGTGAGTCGGGAGTCAGATTAACATATAACCACGGGTAATAATATATCCGTACATAATTTGATGTATCAGAAGGCTGATTTAAACATTGCTCACTTGAAATCAATCTTGCAACGACTATATCGCCATTTGAAAATGATGATGATGATAATACATTGGAGGTATTCGGATCGGCAATACCGTTTACATACCAGCTTATAGCCGGAGTAGTCCCGCCGTTAACTGTATTTGCAGTAATCTCCATCGTTTGACCGATACATAATGAGTCAGGCGGATTTGGTGTGATTGAAATGTTTGGAATTACAAACGGAAGTTGATTTGAAATGTAAGGTGCCGAAACTACAGACCCTCCTGTTGCACAACTCAAACTGCTTGTCATACTAACGGTAACCGAATCGCCCTGCTGCAGATTTGGAATGATAACAGTATCGCTAACCATTCCATTTGGTATGCCATTCACCGACCATTGATAAACAGGAGTGGCACCACCATTTACGGATGTAGCAATAAACTGAATACTGTCGCCTTCACACGGACCAAATGGGGTTGCAGCTATTGTAACGGTTGGCGGATTATTCGAGGCAACAGAAACTGTAACAGCAGCCGTATCGGAATTAACAATGGCACATGTCAGAGAGGAAGTGGCAATAATCTGAATGACGTCATTATCATTGAGCGTTGAACTTGTTAATATGCTGTCATTAGTTCCGGCAGGAATTCCATTAATAGTCCAGCTGTAAACCGGACTTGCACCTCCATTTAAAAGTGAAGCTGTAAAAGTTACAGGATCTCCCGAACAGATACTAAGCGAGGGAGCGGCGGAAATACTTACAACCGGACTTGCACCTGATGCAACATCGGCAATGACGAATCCGTCGATCTGGGAATTTACAACACAGGTCAGACTGGAGGTAAGCGAAACACTTATAGAGTCATTATCATTTGGCACGTAAGCAAGAATAGAATCAGTCACCGGCGATAGTACTCCGTTAATGTACCAGGTATAAGTTGGAATGCCTCCATTGGTCGCTAAAGCAGTGTAGATAACAGTATCGCCCTGGCAAACAGATCCGGCCGGTGTAGGATATAGCGCGATTCCAAGTAATAAATTCGAAAGGATGTTTACAACAGAAGTATCGGTACCAACAGGATTCGTAACACATGATAAGGACGAAGTTACTTCCACACTGATAATGGTGTCAGGAGAAAATACATTAAAAGAATATGATGCGGTGTTGGCCCCGGGAACCGCTATTCCATTTGCAAACCATTGTATAAAAGGAGCCGGTCCGCCATTCGTAAATGTTGCGGTTAAAGTAAGAGGAGAACCGTCGCATACGGCAGTATCCGGACTAATCGTAACTTGTGGAGAGGCGGCATTTCCGATGGTCATGAATAAAGAAGCTGTGTCGACAGATGGATTCGTGCAGGCATTGTTCGAAGTCATGATTACCTGAACAACGGAACCATTTACAAATGCATTGGAATATAGCGTATCAACTGTTCCGTTTTGAACGGTCACACCGTCTATCAGCCATTCATAATTCGGTGCTGAGCCTCCGTTAATTGGTGTTGCGGTAAATGTTACAAAATCTCCGAGACAAACCGATCCTGCCGGATTTGCAGTCATTATTACATCGGCATTCACTGCTGCATTAACCGTAATTTGTAGAGTATCATAATATGTACATGTTCCATTTGAAAACGAAAGAATGGCATCGTATGTACCGGGTAATGAATAACTCAGAGTAGGATTCTGATTGTCGTTGATTACACCGCCGGGCGCATTACTTCCCGGAACAATCCAGTCATAATCGGAAGCAATTCCTCCGGCATTTCCCTGTAATGTTATGATTTCATTTTCACAGGCTGGATTTGGCGTAACTGTAAATCCGGGATTATTGTCAGGTGTTACATTCACAATCGTGCTTGCAGTTGCCGTACCAAGACAGGCATCGGTAACAATAACAGTATAAATTGTTGAAACAGCCGGACTGACAACTATCGTATCTGCAGCACCTGCACCGGGACTCCAGGAATATGTATATGGCGCAACACCAAACTGTGCTGATGCAGCGATTGTTGCACTGTCGCCTTCGCAAATCAACTGGTTACCGGTAATCGCTGCGACAGATACCGTCTCCCCCTTGATATACATAATCCATGGTTTTGTTGCACGAATGCAATTTGCCGCACATGTCTGATCTGTATCGTTGTTACACCTGAAAAAATGCAGTGTAAAATTAAGCAGCTGAGATGCACATTGAGGAGCAGGAATACATGCATTGAATTCCGGAACTAAAACCGTATCAGCCGTAAAATATGCATTAGAAATATGAATTGGATTTGTATAAACTCCCGGCAGTCCTGCAGGTGAATGACAGCCGGCAAAGTCGAGACTGTATCCCCCATCTTCCGCAAAACAGGCACCGGTGGCAAAAAATTCGAAGCTGTGATAAATATCAATAATGGTCGAATTCGCCGGTGTACCGACAGACATGAAATAATCGCAGCTATTCGTCCAGCAAACAGCGCTGTATTTTGTTCCCGTAATTGAAACAACAGGTAATGAATTTTGTGCCCAGACAACAGGATCAATCACAACAGGATAAACTGTTGAAGGATCATTCAACCACTTTCCGGAAACAATAAAATCAAAACCATTGGTGCGGGTATTGGTTAACAATCGCTCAGGCTTTGAGGTTATATTATTATCAAATGCATATCCCCTGTCAATCGTAAAACAGGTTTCACCCGATTTTCCAATCACATAAATTTCCTGATGAACGGGATCATAAGAAATTTCAGGTTGTAATTTATACTGAGAATTATTAACCAGTTCCTGACTTAAGACAAGGTCACTATTTCCAGTATTTAATTTCGAATTAAGTACAAATAATGATTCTACTCTTCCTTCTTTAACTATGAAAACCAAATCAATTCCGGGATAATAATTTCTGATAATCACACCGTCATCGCCGGCTGAAAAATCTGTTACATTTCCTTCTCCGAATTCATAATTATTTAATTCGTCTTTATAATTCAGTTTAGGGAAATCAAATTCCGTTGAGAACTCTCTTGTCAGAATCAATTTCTTTCTTGTAATATCAATGGCAACCGGCATTGGCTGATTCAAAGCGGCGAAATATCCAGATGATATTTTTTCAAGCCTGTAATTAATTTCACGCCATCTGCCCTGCTTGTCTTTATAATTTATGGGTGAAGATGCCTGCTCTATGAAAAATGATTTTCCATTTGTATTCTCCTGAATAAAATAACGCGAATTAGCATCACGCTTCTCAATATCTTCGTAACAATTTTTACAAGGTGGTCCGTCAAATGGAAATACCCCTGCATCCGGATGCGTTAAAAAGCTTTCCGTTAAATGCATACGCATCTCTTCAGAAATTTTTCTTTCCCTCGTCGTAAAATAATCAAGTTTTAATCCAGCTAATCTAACAGGTTGCGAACCGGCAGTCAGTGCAAAAAAAGAAAATAATAAAAAGACAAACCTTTTCATTTATGATAACTCACAGAGGGGGTAATTCAGACTACTTTAAAAACACTTGAATTTAACGAAATATATAACTATTCGTTCGAAATTATGGCAAATATAAAAAGATAGGGGTGATTTATAATATTTTGAATGTGAAATACTTAACTTTTAACATATAATGACATTTCCGACTACTCTATACCCTTCAAAAATTCAATCGTTTCATTGATTAAAGGAAACAATACGGCATCTTTCTCAACAAATGGAACTGACTGACGATACGCGCTGACAAATTTTTCAATCATATCGGAACTTTTCATAGGCCTTCTGAATTCAAGCGCTTGTGCGGCAGTCATCAGCTCAATTGCCAGTACCGTAAAAATATTTTCCGTTACTCTCAATAATTTTGTAGCTGCATTTGCTCCCATACTCACATGATCTTCCTGTCCGTTGCTCGATACAATTGAATCAACAGATGCCGGTGTGCATAATTGTTTATTCTGACTAACAATAGAAGCTGCTGTGTACTGAGGAATCATAAATCCCGAATTTATCCCGGGCTCAGCAACTAAAAACGGCGGCAATCCACGCTGACCAGAAATCAGCAGATATGTCCTGCGCTCTGAAATACTTCCCAATTCGGCCAATGCAATTGCCAGGAAATCCATCGCCAGTGCAAGCGGTTGCCCGTGAAAATTACCGGCAGAAATAATTTTATCCTCATCAGGAAATATCGTTGGATTATCTGTGACTGAATTTATCTCCGTATGAAATACTCCTTCAACATAGGCGATTGCATCTCTCGAAGCACCATGCACCTGGGGAATGCAACGGAATGAATACGGATCCTGAACATGCTCTTTTTTTCTGCGAATGAGCTGACTGCCTTTTAAAATCTGGCGCATATTATCGGCCACTCCGATTTGACCGGCATGAGGCCTTATCTTATGAATACTCTTGTCGAACGGCTCAATACGGCCATCATATGCATCGAGTGAAATAGCCCCGATAAAATCGGCCAGGGAAGCGAGACTTAACGCCTGCAAAATGCAATAGCTGCCGTAAGCCGACATGAATTGAGTACCATTGATCAGAGCAAGTCCTTCTTTTGACTCTAACGTAATCGGCTTCCATCCGAATTTTTTCAGAATGTTTTTAGCCGGATAAATTTTCCCGTCATATAATACTTCACCCTCGCCTATTAATGGCAGACAAAGATGTGCAAGAGGAGCCAAATCTCCGGATGCACCAAGAGAACCCTGATCATAAACAACCGGCAATACATCTTCATTGAAAAACTCAACGAGTCTTTCTACGGTCTGCAATTGTACTCCCGAATTACCAAATGCAAGTCCTTTAACTTTCAGAACAAGCATAAGCTTAACGATGTCGGGATGAACCATATTTCCCGTGCCGCATGCATGCGACATCAGCAAATTATGCTGAAGTTGATTCAACGAATTCTCAGGTATGCTCCTGTTATACAAAGCACCAAATCCGGTATTGATTCCATATAATGGCTCACCTCCTTCAGAGATTTTCTTATCGAGATACGCCCTGCACTTCTTTATGTTTGACTTTGCTTCTTCCGATAAACCAATTTTTTGTCCGGAACCCAACAGCATCTCAAGCGTATCAGTACTCAATTCTTCATTCGAAATCTTATAAATTGACATAGTGGATTATTTGGTTGGGCCGGAGCCGGGAGGTTAACTATAGTTCGGGTCCGGAATCCGGGTCTGAATCCCGGGGTCCGGATTTGTGGTCCGTAATTTTTAATTATTAATTTTTAATTGATTTAATCTTTCACTCAATTCATCTGCCGGACAAGTAAACTGCTCTCCCGACTCCATATTCTTCACTGTGACCATGCCGTCTCTCATCTCATTGGAACCTATCAGAGCGACGTACGGAATTTTTTTCGAATCGGCATAGCTCATTTGCTTTTTGATCTTTGCATTATCGGGAAATACTTCTGTATTAATTTGCGCTTCTCTAAGTTGTGAAGCAAGCTTCATACAATATGCAGCTTCTTCTTCTCCGAAATTCACGAATAATATTTTTGTTGACTCTACGCCGGAAGCTGGAAATGACTTCATATCCTCGAGTACATCATAGATACGATCGGCCCCGAATGAAATCCCGACTCCCGATACACCTTTGAGTCCGAATACTCCGGTCAAATCATCATACCTTCCTCCTCCGCAAATACTGCTGGTGAAAGTTGTCCGCGCATCGTTTGCCTTCACTTCAATAATCGCCCCGGTGTAATAATTCAGTCCGCGAGCCAGTGTGATATCAACATCAATTGGAATATCGGAATTCAATGAATGAGTTGAGCGAAGTATAGATTCTAACTCAGCAATACCTTTCATTCCGACCGGACTCTTTTCACAAATTGATTTTAATGCCGAAAGCTTACTCACATTATCACCCCGGATCAGCATGATGGGCTCGAGTTTTGCAATAGCCTCATCTGTGATTCCTTTCATTCGCAATTCTTCAATTACTTTTTCCTGCCCGATTTTATCAAGCTTGTCTATGGCAACAGTGATATCGATGATTTTATCGGGCTGTCCTATTACCTCCGCAATACCGGCAAGTATTTTCCGGTTATTAAGTTTTATGGCCACACCGATATTCAGCTTATTGAAAACCGAATGAATAATTGAAATAAGATCAACTTCATTCAGCAGCGAATCGCTTCCGATAATATCCGCATCGCACTGGTAAAATTCACGGTAGCGACCTTTTTGCGGACGATCGGCGCGCCATACAGGTTGAATCTGGTAGCGTCTGAATGGAAAGGTAATTTCATTCTGATGCATGACGACATAACGCGCGAATGGAACGGTTAGATCGTAACGAAGGCCCTTTTCGGCGAGGTCACCGGTTTTTAATCCGGCACCTGCAGATATAGCGGTATTTACAACATCACCTGAATTCAGTATCCGGAACAAGAGTTTATCACCCTCTTCACCATATTTTCCTTCCAGAGTTGAAAGATTCTCCATTGTCGGAGTTTCGATCTGCTCGAAACCATAGCGATGAAAGGCTTCGCGAATGACATCAAAAATGTAATTGCGCCTCCGCATTTCCAGCGGTGAAAAATCTCTTGTGCCTCTTGGAATAGATGGTTTTGACATACCTGTAAATATGGGACGAAAATACGAAAGTCACGCTGAAAGATGTTATTTATTTAAAACAGTTTTGCACAAAATCAGAATAAATTGCAGATGAATAAAAATTCCCATAAAGACAATTTACAAATCTGGTTTGCCGACTATTGCCAATTTCACTTTGAGCAGATTTTTTCTTACATCCTTTGCAAGTTTATCCATCTTTTGCTTTTGTTCGTCAATAATCTTCTGAACATTTTGACTTTCATTCGATTTCTTTATTCCTACTTTTTCTTTTTTCAGATAAAACACATTTACTTGACAATCATGCCACTTGCCGATTAAATCCAAAACTTCCTTTGCTCCGGAATTTTTTATGCCAATATATTTCAAATTATAAAAATACCGCTTCAGACTTTTACGCAACCTGTGAAGATCATTGGTGTTAAATTTCTTTGTCCTGCATTTATTTAACAAATCCTTTCTCTCTTTTTGAAAATATAAAAGCAGACTGCTATTTTCAATCTGATTTATACCGTTGATGACAATCTTATGCAATTTGATTCTTTCATGATTGAATTCTCTGTTATCAAGAGCGGCTAATTTTCTCTCCAGTCTTATTCGGGTCTTTTTAATTTCATTAATAAACCGGTTGATGGGTTTAACGGATTTATTCTTTTTCAAAGACTGAAGTAATATATCCAGTTCCCGCACTTCGCCTGCAAAATAGAATAACTCCCGAAATGCTTTCCTGGCTTTTTTTCGTTCGAATTTTTTAATACAATAATCCAGCAATTCGATTAAAGAATATACTTTCTTTATTTCAATTCTTAATTTATGTATTAAATCCGCATTGAATTTATTTTTCGGAGTATTTAACAACAACTTGATATTAGATTCACATTTTAAATAATTCCTTTTTATTTTATTAACTGCCGACATCTGATGAATTTATTCTGTTAAAATCACATTCCGATACATTAAATATCATACAAACCAAACATCAAGTTAACAATACAATCGGACATTTGAAGAAAATTAATCAAACTAAATATCGAAGCAAGAAAATACAATGTGTATAGCGGAAATGAAACGTTGGTCTGCACAACAACTATCACATTTGTAAGAATCGATGATGATGGAACCTCAACCCCAATTGGCGAGACTGTAATCAAAAGACATGAGGAGAAGGTTAAACTAAAAATCGAATACTAAATAAAGACTGCAATCTTTGGGTGTTACATACTTATCAAGTATCTGATTACTTTTCAACACTCATAACCTTGTGGTCTTTATATACTCCATCTGTATTCTTTACTTCAATCTGATATACATAATTTGCATTTGCCAATCCGAGTGCTTTAATATCAACTTCAAGCTCATGCTTACCGGTTGACATACCACCTCGCATTATTGTGCATACTTTTTTGCCTGACAAATCAAAAATTTCCAGCTTAACATCGGCCGGCTTTTTTAATTCAAATGGAATAATGGCCTTATCAAAATACGGATTCGGAAAATTCTGTCCGAGTAAAAATTGCTTTGCATTCTCCTTTTCGATATGACCCACTCCGGTGCCATTTCCCTGCACAGTTACCTCCAGGAATGAATCATAACCTCCGGTAACACTATTCGGTGTCAGTGTTGCAAGTTGATAAGCATATCCATCTGAAAAAATATTATCACTTGCATATGTCAGGGGATCTGCACCCTTTGTATAAATTGCCGGGAATGCGGCATACAAAGCATTCTTATCATTAAGATCATAGGTCAATTGTGATACAGCCGAATAAGCCGAACTAACATATACCTGAAAATGTATGTGACAGATTCGTCCGTTGTACCAACCCGGAAAAATTGTTATGAACTCAACTTCTCCATTGGCATCGGTCATCTGATACCCCCGTAAATAGGTAAGACCCGATTGACCGGAATTTCCTGACTGGTTATAACCGGAATAAAGTCCGTCTTTATCGCAATGCCAGATATTCACTCTTACATTTTGCATCGGCAGGCAATTACCCAAACCAATGATTCTTAATTTCTGATTTAGCTGAACTCCGGGCTTGTTCTCCCTAACATCCTGCCTGAAATAATAGGTGTTTGCAGTAAGATCAAGTGGAAATGGTCCGGCAGTTTCGCCTGGAATGAGAGTGCATACATTCGAATTATCGAATGAATTTGGGCTGCCAAATATTTTTTTCCCCGGAACTAAAGCGGCTACTCCGGCCATTCCGGTCAATTTCAGAAAATCTCTTTTGTTCATGGCAATAAAGTTTAGAACGAATTTAATCAAAAAACCAATGCGAAATTATAGGCAATATTATTCTGATCGGAATTGCAATCAGAAATAAATAGCTAAAAATTCAATTTAATCCGCAAAGCATTAAACTTTTTAAAAATCATTTCAGACTTGCCATATCTTTTTCTGACAACTCCTTGTATGCCCTTTCATCGGCCATATTAAATGACAACCAGGAATGTTCTTCCATATCATTTAAATACCGATCTCTCTTCCTGTTAAGCAAATCAACAAAAAATCCATAATCGAGATTTCTTATCCAACGAACCTTATTGTTTTTATGAGTATCAATTTGCTCTTTAACCTTATCAAGATTCGCGTAAATTACAGGCAAAGCTTTCCCTGAAAGCTTAAGGTAAAAATCAACATCAATTTCACCTTTGTTCCAATGAGCCAGATTGTATTTTGCTATTTCTACGTCCCAGTTAAAAAAACTTAGTAAAACGAACATTATATATACTGCCCAGGTATTTAATTTAACAAGATAGTAGGCGGAACGAACTTCTTTTATTTTTTTATATAGTGTAAACAATCCGAAAATTGTCAATGTAAGGAAAACATAAACTCCTATTCTCCTGTATGCCAATCCGTGAAAATCGATGTAATGATAGTTGCGCAGGAAAATCGAAAAGCATAAGACGGCATTCTGAAATATCCATATATAAGCAAGCAATTTTAATGTCTGATTGTTTTTATAAAAATTCTGATTGCGTTTGAAATAATGCAATAATAAAAAGACAGATAATAGAATACTTGCAATAAGGAATCCGGTTCCTTCTCTCACATAGTAAGTCAGACTGAATCCTTCCGGCATTTTAAAACCGAACCAAAGCCATTTTATATCGATAAAATTTTCTATCAGCAGCAGTACATTTACCATTAGTAAAAGAATGATTCCACGCTTGTTTTGATTTTTCAATGCGATACTCTTGAAAAGCGGACGACCCGGCATATAAACAGGCTTATGAGTTATACTCGACCATGCGACAGGTGCCTTTCGTGTATAATTTTTTATTCGCGTTAGTTTTTCGGAGAATGACAAATCCTTTTCTAAAAAAATTCTCATTTCGTTCCTGTAATAGACGACAGATAGAATTATTGCGCCGGAAATAATAAAAAGTATTCGGCCCAGACTGAAATCTGTAAAAAATTCTC
>CAZAON010000307.1:0-10030 GCA_964486655.1 uncultured Flavobacteriales bacterium | reverse complement strand
AATTTATAATCGAGAATATATCCTTTCTCTTTTAAAATCTTAGTCATTTCCTTCTTAAGATTCGATGCCGGTATCTGTACAATACGGTGATTCGCTCTAACTGCGTTTCGAATCCTGGTAATGAAGTCTGCAATAGGATCTGTCATTGTTGATATTGTTAATTACTGTCTGTTATTTTTGTTTCGGGTTTCGGGTTTCCGTTCCTTCTACCCCTATTTGATTTATTTTTCCTTTGTCTTTGGTCCTTTGTCCTTAATCCTTAGTCCTTAATCCTCTTTCCTCAATCATCCGTCCTTCTCAAGACTCAAGGCTAACGACGTAAGACTATTTTACCAGCTTGATTTAGTTACACCCGGAATCTTTCCGTTCAAAGCCATTAGTCTGAATACATTTCTTGAAACTCCAAAGGTGCGTATGTAACCACGAGGACGACCTGTCAGTTTGCAACGGTTGTGCATGCGCACCGGCGAAGCATTTTTAGGTAATTTATCCAATGCCTCATAATCGCCGGCCTCTTTTAATGCCTTACGTTTTGCTGCATAACGAGCGTTCATTGCTGCACGCTTCACCTCTCTGGCTTTCATTGATTCTTTTGCCATCTTATTGTGTTTTCCTTTTTATTAATTTGTTTTGAACGGTAAGCCGAACTCTTTCATTAATTCCATCGCCTCTTCATCAGTTTGTGCACTTGTCACAAACGTGATATCCATACCTGTTACTTTATTTACTTTGTCGATGTCTATCTCAGGGAAAATGATCTGCTCGGTTACACCTAATGTGTAGTTACCATTTCCATCAAATCCTTTCGGATTAATTCCACGGAAGTCACGGATACGCGGTAATGAAACCGAAATCAAACGATCAAGAAATTCATACATGTTCACATCACGAAGTGTCACACGCACACCAATCGGAACATTCACACGAAGCTTGAAGTTTGAAATATCTTTTTTCGACTTAGTTGATACCGGTTTCTGACCTACGATCATTGTCATCTCCTGGATAGCCGAATCAATAAGCTTTTTATCACTTACTGCATCGCCTACTCCCTGATTAACACAGATCTTTAACAGGCGTGGAACCTGCATCGAACTTTTGTAGTTGAATTTTTTTGCAAGAGCAGGTACAATTTCTTTTTTGTACTTGTCTTTTAGTCTTGGAACGTATGCCATTATTTTATTACCTCCTTAGATTTTTTAGAAAAACGAACAAGTTTATCGCCTTCCATCTTTCTTCCTACACGTGTAGTATTTCCTTTTCCGTCAACAAGCATAACGTTTGAAATATGAATCGCAGCTTCTTTCTTCACGATACCACCCTGTGTCTGCTTCGCATTCGGCTTTGTATGCTTACTAACCATATTAACTCCTTCAACAATCACCCTGCGCTTCTCGCTGATCACCTCAAGAATACGTCCCTGTGATCCTTTTGAATCACCGGCAATTACCTTTACGATATCTCCCTTGCGAAGGTGGAGTTTAGGCTGTTTATTAAATTTTCTTTCCATTGTGTTATATTCTTTATAGTACTTCAGGAGCTAATGAAACTATCTTCATGAATTGCTTTTCCCTTAATTCACGGGCTACAGGTCCGAAAATACGGGTACCTCTTAACTCGTCTGTAGCGGTGAGAAGAACCACTGCATTGTCGTCGAAACGGATATAAGAACCGTCGGAACGCTTAACTTCTTTTTTTGTGCGGACAACTACTGCTTTTGATACTGTTCCTTTTTTAATGTTACCTGAAGGAAGAGCATGCTTTACAGTAACAACAACTTTGTCACCGACACTTGCATATTTTTTACGCGTACCACCCAGCACTCTGATGCAAAGGACTTCCTTCGCTCCGCTGTTGTCTGCTACTACGCATCTTGATTCTTGCTGTATCATCTGTCTGAAATATTATTCGTTTATCAAATTCTCTTTGGAGGAGTTGATGAAAATTATTTTGCTTTTTCTACTATTTGTTTCAAACGCCAGTTTTTGTTCTTGCTGAGCGGACGAGTCTCGGCGATCGTAACCAGGTCTCCCTGTCCACATTCGTTCTTCTCATCATGAGCCATGAACTTTGTCGTATGCTTGATAAACTTTCCGTATTTACCATGCTTCACTTTACGCTCGACAGCTACAACGATACTCTTGTTCATCTTTGTGCTGACAACCACTCCGGTTCTTTCCTTGCGCAGTCCGCGCTTTTCTGTTGTTGTATTTTCCATTGTACTGGTCATGCTTGATTTTTGAGTTGTTCTGTTTTCTGACGCTTTGTTAGTTCAGTATGAATCATCGCAATGCCACGACGGGTAGTGCGTATCTTCATCGGATTCTCGATTGGAGATACCGCATGATTCATTGTTAATTTGGCATACATCGCCTTCTCTTCCGTAAGTCTCATTTTCAACTCGTCGGTGGTCAGTTCCAGGATGTCTTGTTTTTTCATTGCAATTCTTTTTTACTGTTTCAACAGATTATGCTACGCTGTAATCTCTGCGTATGATAAATTTGGTGTTAACCGATAATTTCTGAGCAGCCAGACGTAAAGCTTCACGTGCGATGTTCTCAGGAACACCTTCTGCTTCGAAGATGATAGTTCCGGGCTTCACAACTGCAACCCAATACTCAGGTGCACCTTTTCCTTTACCCATACGAACCTCTGCAGGCTTACGTGTGATCGGCTTATCAGGAAATACTCTTACCCAGATTTGTCCTTCACGCTTCATATAACGGGTTACTGCAACACGGGCCGCTTCTATCTGCTTGCTCGGAATCCAGCCGGTCTCGAGCGATTTTATACCGAACGAACCAAATGACAGTTCATATCCGCGGGTTGCATTTCCCTTCGGAACCATCTTATGCTGCTTTCTGAATTTCGTTTTCTTTGGCTGTAACATTGTAGTCTTGTGTCTTTAGTCTTGAGTCCTGAGAACTCGTCAATGGTTAATATTCGTAATTTGTAATTCGTAATTTGTAATTGATTTATCGCTTTCCTCTTCCGCCACCTTGTCCGCCGCGATTTTGTCCGCCGCCCTGGCCACCACGGTTACCACCGCCACCCTGACCGCCTCTGCCGCCTCTGCCACCACGTTCTCCGCCGCGCTCATTTCTATCGCCTCTTCCTCCACGCTCATTGCCGAAGTTTGATTTGATTCCTGTAGTGCTAGTTGCAGTTGAACCGATGTTCGGAGAAAGATCACGCTTTCCATAAACCTCACCCTTGCAAATCCAGATCTTCACACCGATTTTACCATAAGAAGTTTGTGCTTCCGATATAGCGAAATCGATATCCGCTCTGAATGTATGCAACGGAATTCTTCCGTCTTTATATCCTTCTGTACGCGCCATCTCAGCACCACCTAAACGGCCCGATACCATGACACGAATTCCTTCAGCTCCCATTCTCATTGTCGATGCAAGAGCCATTTTAGCCGCACGACGGAAAGAGATACGAGCCTCGAGCTGACGAGCTATACCATCTGCAACTAACTGTGCATCCAGTTCAGGACGTTTAATCTCGAATATATTTATTTGAACATCTTTCTTTGTAAGCTTCTTTAATTCTTCCTTCAGCTTATCAACTTCCTGACCGCCTTTTCCGATTACAATACCCGGACGAGCAGTGTGTATCGTTACAGTGATAAGTTTCAAAGTACGTTCGATAACAATCTTGGAAACTCCGCCTTTCATGAGACGAGCCATAAGATATTTACGGATCTTTTCGTCTTCAACTAATTTGTCAGCGTAATTCTTGCCACCGTACCAGTTAGAGTCCCATCCTCTGATGATACCGAGTCTGTTGCCTATCGGATTTGCTTTTTGTCCCATTTTATTTGTTAGTCTTGAGTCTTGAGTTCTGAGTCTTGAGATGTTTGTACAAGATTCACTCCCGACATCATTTTTTATTTTTAAGCTTCTGTTGCTTCAGCTGCTGCTTTAGCTTTTTTACTTGTTGATTTTCTGTTTGCAATTGAATCAAGAATGATGATCACATGGTTTGAACGTTTGCGAACTCTGTAACCGCGACCCTGAGGAGCCGGACGAAGACGCTTTAACATTCTTCCGCTATCTACAGATACTGATTTTACATATACAGTTCCTTCATCGATCTTCTCACCACTCTTTGCTTCCCAGTTTGAGATAGCAGACTTTAACAGCTTCTCTAATCTTTCAGCAGGCGCTTTAGCATTGTAACGTAAAATGTTCATTGCTGACATTACTTCAACTCCGCGGATCAGATCTGCCACAACTCTTGTCTTACGAGGCGAAGTTGGAACCTGGTTATTCCGTGCAATTGCAGTACTCTTTAATGTTTCTTTGCGCTTTTCTGCCGCTAATCTTTTTCTGACTCCCATTTTATTACAGGTGTTTTATTATGCTGATTTATTACCACTATGTCCACGGAATGTACGTGTCGGTGCAAACTCTCCCAGTTTATGGCCGACCATGTTCTCAGTAACATAAACCGGAATAAACTTATTTCCGTTATGAACTGCGAACGTGTGTCCAACGAAATCAGGAGATATCATCGAACTGCGTGACCATGTTTTAATAACGGTCTTCTTTTTACTCTCTACTAACTTCTCAACCTTCTTTGCGAGATGGTGAGCGATATAGGGACCTTTTTTGAGTGAACGAGCCATTTGTTGGTTTCGGGTTTATTAGTTTCGGGATTCGGGTTAGTGTCTCGTTAATTTGAGTGTTGATTCCCGTTCCTTAACTTTTATTATTTTTTACGTTTTTCGATTATGTATTTATCTGTCGTCTTGTTCTTACGGGTCTTATAACCTTTCGCAAGTAATCCTTTGCGTGAACGAGGATGACCTCCTGATGCACGACCTTCACCTCCACCCATCGGGTGATCTACCGGGTTCATTGCAACACCACGTACTCTCGGACGACGACCCATCCAGCGTGAACGACCTGCTTTACCAAGTGTCTCCTGAATATGATCTGCATTTGATACGGTACCGATTGTAGCCAGACATGAAGTAAGAATCATTCTTGTTTCACCTGAAGGCATTTTAATCACCGCATATTTACCGTCACGTGCCGCAAGCTGAGCGTAAGATCCTGCACTACGTGCAATCTCTCCGCCTTGTCCCGGACGCATTTCGATATTGTGTATTAATGTTCCCAGAGGAATATCTTTAAGGAAAAGACAGTTTCCGATTTCCGGAGTTGCCTTTTCACCTGACATTAATTTCTGACCAACCTTTAAACCGTTCGGTGCAATGATATATCTCTTCTCACCGTCTTTGTAATAAACAAGTGCGATACGCGCTGTACGGTTCGGATCATACTCAATTGTCTTTACTAATCCGTCAATACCATGCTTCTCGCGTTTGAAATCAATCAGACGATATTTTTTCTTGTGACCACCACCGATGTAGCGCATAGTCATTTTACCATCTGCATTTCTTCCGCCGGAACGTTTATTAGTTCTAAGAAGCGAACGCTCAGGTTTTCCTGCTGTGATATCATCGTACGAATCAACAATCATGTGTCGCTGACTCGGTGTAATCGGACGAAGTTTCCTTACTGCCATTTCTTAATCAATTAAATGTTACTGTAAAAGTCAATTGTATCTCCTTGCTTCAAAGTCACAACGGCCTTTTTATATGCGCCTGTCGATCCTTTTGTAAAGCCTGTTTTAGTATAACGGGTTCTGATTTTACCGGGAACACGCATTGTGTTAACGCTGTCAACCGTTACGTTATACATGGCTTCTATTGCCTGTCTGATCTGGATCTTGTTTGCTTTATAGTCAACAATAAATCCGTAATGACCCAGCTTCTCGCCGGCCTTAGTCATTTTCTCAGTGATTATGGGTCTCTTTAGAACGCTCATTTTGATAGGAATCTGTTTTCTAATACTGATACTGAACCTTCCGCCAATACTAATGTCTGTGCATTTAACACATCATATGTATTCAGCTCGGCTGCTGTAGTTACTTTGTTACGCTCTACGTTTCTTGAAGAGAGGTAGAGATTTTTATCATGTTGAGGAACAACAACCAATACTTTTTTATCCGCAATATTCAGATTCTTAAGTATCGCTGCATAGTTGCTCGTCTTAGGCTGATCCATTGTAATTGAATCTACCACAACAATATTCTTATCTTTTGCTTTGTAAGACAGAGCTGAAAGACATGCCAGGTGTTTCAATTTCTTATTCAGTTTGAATGAATAATCACGCGGACGAGGTCCGAATACGCGACCACCACCAACAAACAATGGCGACTTCATAGAACCAGCACGTGCTCCTCCTGTACCCTTCTGACGTTTTAATTTCTTGGTAGTACGGTGTATTTCAGCACGCTCTTTTGCTTTATGAGTTCCCTGACGCTGATTTGCCAGGTATTGCTTTACATCCAGGTAAATCGCATGATCATTCGGCTCTACGTTGAAGATGCCGGCGTTCAGCTTTAGTTTCTTGCCGGTTTCTTTACCGGTTGTATTTAAGATTGCTACTTCCATTGCTTATTTCTCCACGATTACAAATGAACCAATATGTCCCGGAACAGCTCCTTTGATAACAAGAAGATTCTGTTCAGGAATAACTTTAACAACTTCAAGATTCTGGATCTTCACACGAACATGTCCGAGGTGTCCTGCCATTCTCTTACCAGGCATTACACGTGATGGCCATGATGACGCACCAAGAGATCCCGGTGCACGAAGCCTGTCATGCTGTCCGTGAGTTGTTCCACCCACACCACCGAAATTGTGACGGCGGATAACACCCTGAAAGCCTTTTCCTTTTGACGTACCGACAACATCAACAAAGTCACCTTCGTTGAATAAGTCAACTTTCACCTCACTACCTAATGCAGGAGCCTCAGGAAATTCACGAAACTCGGCAACTTTACGCTTAGGTGTAGCGCCTGATTTCTTAAAGTGACCCGCTTCTGCTTTTGTAGTATGCTTTTCTTTTTTGTCACCGAAAGCTAACTGAACTGCTTCATAGCCGTCAGTATCTTTGGTGCGGACCTGAGTAACGGTACATGGACCGGCTTGTATTACCGTGCACGGAATGTATTTTCCGTCAGCGGCAAACACGCTTGTCATACCAATTTTCTTTCCGATAATTCCAGACATTGTTTTAATTTTTTGCCAGAGGTTTCTACACACAAGGCGGAGAAACATTCGCGTTATTTTTATTTATGATGCTTTAATTTCTACTTCAACTCCACTTGGAAGCTCGAGCTTCATAAGTGCATCTACAGTTTTTGCAGATGAATTATAAATGTCAAGCAAACGCTTGTAAGCACACAATTGGAATTGCTCACGCGCTTTCTTGTTCACGTGCGGTGAACGAAGCACTGTGAAGATCTTCTTGTCAGTCGGAAGTGGAATTGGTCCGTTTACAACTGCACCTGTAATCTTTACAGTTTTCACGATCTTCTCGGCTGACTTGTCAACCAGGTTGTGATCGTATGATTTTAATTTGATGCGAATTCGCTGAGACATTTTAAAGAACGTTTATTATTGTTTTAGTAATTATACTTTTTCAGCTTTTGACTTACCTTTTACTTTAGCGATTACTTCATCAGCAAGATTGCGTGGACACTCAGAATAATGAGAGAACTCCATTGATGAAGATGCACGACCTGAGGTAATGGTACGCAATGTTGTAACGTAACCAAACATTTCTGACAGTGGAACTTTTGCACGGATAACCTGTGCACCTGCTCTTGTATCCATTCCTTCCAGTTGTCCACGACGTTTGTTAAGGTCACCCATAACATCACCCATGTACAGATCCGGAGTAACAACTTCAATTTTCATGATTGGCTCAAGTAAAACCGGTTTAGCTTTTGGTGCAGCCTCACGGAATGCAATCTTAGCACAGATCTCGAAAGACAATGCATCAGAGTCAACCGCATGGAATGAACCATCATAAAGTCTTACTTTCAAATATTCCACAGGATAACCTGCAAGAACACCTGCAGACATAGCCTGCTCAAAGCCTTTTTGAATAGAAGGGATAAATTCACGTGGAATGTTACCGCCTGAAATTTCATTGATAAACTGAAGTCCTTTGTGACCTTTAATATCTGTACGTGGTTTATCTAACCACTCCTGATCTACAGGAGAAATTTCAAATTGAATATCCGCAAATTTACCACGACCACCTGTTTGCTTCTTGTAAGTCTCTCTGTGCTTAGTTGAACCCATGATTGCCTCACGATAAGCTACCTGAGGAGCACCCTGATTACATTCAACCTTGAACTCACGACGGAGACGGTCAACAATAATTTCCAGGTGAAGCTCGCCCATTCCGCTAATAACGGTCTGACCGGTTTCCTCATCTGTATTAACACGGAAAGTCGGATCTTCTTCGGCAAGTTTACCAAGAGCCATACCCAGCTTATCTACGTCGGCCTGAGTTTTTGGCTCAATAGCAAGACCGATAACCGGAATAGGGAAACTCATTGATTCAAGAATAATCGGAGCAGCAGGATCACATAAAGTATCTCCTGTTTTGATTTCTTTGAAACCGACCGCTGCACCAATATCACCCGCCTCGATAAAATCGATTGGCGATTGCTTATTGGCATGCATACGGATGATACGAGAGATACGCTCATTCTTTCCTGAACGGCTGTTCAACACATAAGAACCTGCATCAAGCTTTCCGGAGTATACACGGAAAAATGCAAGACGTCCCACGAAAGGATCAGTCATGATCTTAAATGCAAGCGCTGCGAATTTTTCCTTCGCATCTGTCTTACGTTCTTCTTCCTGCTCTGTGTCAGGATTAATTCCAGTAATACTAGGAACATCCATTGGAGAAGGAAGATATTGAATAACGGCATCAAGCATAGCTTGAACACCTTTGTTTTTAAATGCAGAGCCACATAAAAGCGGAGTAATCTTCATAGCTATCGTAGCTTTACGAATAGCATTACGAAGTTCATCCACAGTAATGCTGTTCGGATCTTCGAAGAATTTCTCCATCAGATGATCATCGAATTCAGCAACTGATTCAACAAGATTTGCACGCCAGTGATTCACATCTGCCTGCATATCCATTGGAATAGGCACCTCATCAAATGTCGCACCCTTTGTCTCATCGTGCCAAATTATTCCTTTGTTAAGAATTAAATCAACGACACCTTTGAACATATCTTCAGAACCGATCGGTAACTGAAGTGGAACCGGGTTTCCATGAAGACGCTCTTTAACCTGCTGAACAACGTTCAAAAAGTTAGCACCTGCACGGTCCATTTTATTTACGAAACCAATACGCGGAACATGATACTTATTCATCTGTCTCCACACTGTCTCCGACTGAGGCTCAACTCCACCAACTGCACAGAACAATGCTACAGCACCATCCAATACACGAAGTGAACGCTCCACCTCAACTGTAAAGTCAACGTGACCGGGCGTATCAATGATATTTACCTTGTAAGTATCATTTAAATAATTCCAATAAGTAGTTGTTGCTGCTGATGTAATCGTGATTCCACGCTCCTGCTCCTGAACCATCCAGTCCATAGTAGCAGCTCCTTCGTGAACCTCACCGATTTTGTGAACCTTACCTGTATAGTAAAGTACGCGTTCTGTTGTAGTAGTCTTCCCCGC
Organism: uncultured Flavobacteriales bacterium; assembly: GCA_964486655.1. Taxonomy (GTDB): domain Bacteria; phylum Bacteroidota; class Bacteroidia; order AKYH767-A; family 2013-40CM-41-45; genus JADKIH01. The sequence continues at coordinate 447 of CAZAON010000307.1, read as the reverse complement.
ATCAATATGCGCCGAGATACCAATGTTGCGAGTATGTTTTAATTCTTTGCTCATCTGATTATTTATCCGTTAATCATAACGATAGTTTCTCTTTCGCGATAACTGGACACTTTGACGTCCGCCTTGCGGGGAAACGCGCTCAGCGCGTCTTTACATCAGTTATCCGGTTGTTTCTTGCACGTTGTCTGCGGCAAGTCAGTGGTTATCTGTAAAAGAAAGAACTATCCTTATTTGAGGACAAAGGACAAAGGATTAAGGACAACGGTCCGATCCATTCTACTTTGCACTCGTATTCTTACTTTTTATTTACTCTTTAATCTTCACTAAACAAATTTGCCGGATTACAGAACCTTTGTCCTTTGTCCTAACTCCTTTGTCCAATTTTTTATACTTTAAAATGCGAGAAAGCCTTATTCGCTTCCGCCATTCTATGTGTATCTTCTTTTT
>CAZAON010000306.1:0-6617 GCA_964486655.1 uncultured Flavobacteriales bacterium | reverse complement strand
GGTAGTCGAGCTTGTTAAATTTCTTCGCTGCTTTAGTGATTCCTCCATAAGAAGATGATCCCTGATCAAGTCTTTTGGTGATTCGTGCATCCCACTTGCCGTATCCGGTTGCAGTGGACAGATAATCTGCAACCGATACATAGTTCGATAAAAATATTCCGTCACAATAGTAAACCATTGAATCTACAGCCGCTTGCGGATTGGAGTAATTTTTTCCCATCCAGCCTGTATAAAAATAAAATTTGGCTCCATACTGATTGCACATTGCTCTGGTTAATCGCAAAAGCTTAAAGCATCCTGCATAATCGTAAGTAACCCATGGTTCTTTTTCAGTCAGCGGAGCAACAATCGGACGCAGATCGGGATATGAAGTATAAAATGCATTCCAGGTTGCAAGTTCAGCGGTCTCTCTTACATCGCATGTAATTAATTTTACTCCGTATGAATTGATTGCCTTGCGACAAAAAGCGGCAAACTGACTTCTTCCGGAAGATGTTGCCATAGAATTACGCGCATAGCAATTTAACATATTTCCACCTTTAACTCTTAGGTAATCGAGAAGTTTATTTTCGCTGCTTGTATTTCCAATTATCAGGTACGATGGATGTGTATACATTCCGAACAATTCCGGCAATACAGCAGGTGCAATTAATTCTGTCGTGGGACTTTGAGGTTCAGATGATGGTTGAATCAGCAATTCTTCTTTTGTACAAGAAGAGAGGAATATTGTTAAACTTAGCAGTATTAATGCCGGAATGAAATTAAGTCCTGAAGAATGCTTTTTAATCATTTTAGTTTTTTGTTTAGTTGTGATAATAATTTTCCCTTGATTGACTTGTCAATCTTTCTCGATAATGTTAACCTGAATGAATGATAAAAACTACGGATCGATTCGTTACTTATCAGTCAACACTCAACTGATATTTGTTTCCCCTTATAGTAAAGTTCGTTTCCGCGTTGGCAAAAGTATTTTTAGAATTGGGGTTTTATATGAACTTCCGAAAAGCGCGATTAATGCGTGTTTTGAGCATATTTATCCACTTAAATCTGGTGAAACAGTCCGTAAGTAGCGGGTTTCTAAGATTTGATTTTCCGGAAATCTACTTTATATCATACTTTTTATGCATGACTAATCAGCGTAATCAGTAATTGCTAATGTTCCATTTTCGAACATTCTTACTAATTATACCAATATCGGATTAAGATATCAGGCGGGAGCAATCAATTGCCTGGTGGTGAGCCGAACCGATTCAAACCTTTTGCTTGCAGGCGCGCAAAATGGCGGTGTATGGATATCACACGATGGTTCTCATTCGTGGGAGCCTATAAACGATACAGCACGTTCTTTATGTGTAGCCTCCATCGCTCAGAATTTTTTCAGGCCAAATGAATTTTATTACAGCACCGGTGTTGACATTACCGAAAACGGTGTTTTGCTATTCGATATTTATCGCTCTGTAGATTATGGACAGACTTTTACCATCATTAAGCCTCCGCCATTTGCGGGCTTTGGAAGGGTTAATGAAATACTTCCTTCACCAATAGATTCGAATACATTATGAATAATGCGAATGACAGTCAGCTGTACTTTCCTACGTTCAGCAGACTCTGGAGATCGACCGATCGTGGAAACAACTGGTATCCGGTTTCGAGAACTTACGGAAACCAGATGGCAGATATTACCATTGCCTGCAATCACAAGCCTGATCCGATTGTGTACTGGACTAACAGTGACTCTGTTTTTATATTACCTAATGCGGCTACAGCATTGCCTAATAGTGAATTCGGAATTTATATTACCATGGATAAAGGCTTAACCTGGACAAAGGAATTGGGAATGCCGAATGTTCAGATTCGCGAGATTAAAATCCGGGAGACGGATAAAAAAGTTTTCATATTTACCTATGGCCGCGGAACGTGGACAGCAGATTTTGCAACATTACTTTCCGTTCAGGCTCCGAAGATATCCAATGTTTCTGTTTTCCCGAATCCGTTCAACGAGCAGTTTACCATCACGTTTGAGAAGGAATTGAATGCAGTAGTTGATTTGACTGATTTGCAGGGAATGCAATGTTTACGAAAAGCAATTTCGGGCAGAGAGGTGTTTTTGCAAACTGAAAAACTTGTTCCGGGTATGTATGTAATAACAGTTACATCAGATAATGAAGTAATTTATCAAACCAAAGGGATACGTATTTCCAATTAAAACGAAAGACGTTTTTAAATTGCAATTTGTCAGTAATATTCGCTTAATACTGACTTAAAATTTCGTCAATAAGCAAAGTGTGTATTGACGGGTATTTAAAGGAAAAATGACCTTTGTGAGTGATATTGTTACCATTCCTTTAAGAAATTTATTTCATGATGTTCCGCCCTTTTTCCGGATTAGCTTTGTAAAAAAAACAATGGAAAAAATCGCTTTACTTATTATGCCGGTACTGTTAATTATCGGATTTATTATTTTAGAAATTGAAAAGAATAACAGAAGGAGGGGATTACAGTAATTAAAGTTTTCAATTAGCATTAATTGCCTGACACGAAATATTAAGTCAGGCTAGTGCATTGAATTATTCGACAATTATCTTTTGCTTGCCTACAACTCTTTCCCCATCCATTAATTCACAAAAGTAAATTCCGCTTGCGAGATTTTTTCTTTCTACCACAGGATTTTCGGTTAGATTTATTCGTCTGACCAGCCTCCCCAGTTGATTATAAATGTTCAATTTAGGATTTTTGTATGTATTTGTATCTGTATAAATGATTGCTGATGTTGAAAAGGGGTTAGGATAAATGGAAAATTCAATTTGATCTATTGAACTTTCGGGAATTCCTGTTGAAACAGAATGAATAAAAACTCCTCCAGTTGTTCCTGCATAAATATTAGATGAGGAAATAGCCATTGAAAGTACTGTAGGGTGGGTGAGTCCGGTGTTATTTAGAACCCAGGTATCTCCATTATCTGAAGATACATAAACTCCTCCAATGGTACCCAAATAAATATCAGATCCTGATTTTAAGATTGAACGAACCATAGGAGTTGTTATGCCTGTATTTGACAGATGCCAACTAATACCATTGTCAGATGATTTATAAACTCCACTGTCAACAGTACCGGCAATAAGATCAGTTCCTGAAATTGTAATTGCTTTTACTGCTGTATCTGTTAATCCGTTATTTATCTGAGACCACAAGCCTCCGTTATTAGTCGACTTATATACTCCACTTTCTGTTCCTGCGAAAATATCAGAACCTGAAATCAGAATTGAGAAAACTACTGTATAAGGCATTCCATTGTTTATTAATGACCATGAATTACCTCCATTGTTTGAAATAAAAACTCCGCTTGATGTTCCTGCAAAAATAGTTGAACCAGAGTAGGCTAATGTTTGGACAGCCATATTGGTCAGGCCTGTATTTGAACTGGTCCATGTATTACCACTATCAGAAGAAATGAAAACACCACTGCCTCCTGTTCCTGCAAATAGAGTTGTACCATAATCCATTAGAGAAAGGATCGTAGAATTTATTGAGCCTACTTTTTCTTTTCGCCATAAATTTCCATTGTCATTTGACACCCAAACAAAGCCGCCAAAGCCTCCTGCATATACATTTGATCCCATAGCCGCTATTGATGTTACAGTACTAACTGGTAATCCCATTGCTTGCCACGAAGTGCCGTTATTCACCGATAGAAATATTCCGTCATTGGTTCCGGCATAAATATTAGTGCCGTATATAGATATGGAGTGAATGTCAGAATTATCTAAACCTGAATTAACCGGAGTCCAGTTTGCTCCGCTATCTGTTGTTAAAAATATTCCGCCGCCATTCGTTCCCGCAAAAACAGAGGATCCAGAAGATGCAAGCGTACGCACCATTAAATTTGTCAATCCGTTATTTATTGCATTCCACGAACTTCCATAATCCGAAGAAAAGAAAACTCCTCCGCCATTCGAACCGGCATAAAGCGTTGTTCCCGCCACAGCAAAAGAATGAATGGTCGTATTTGCCAACCCGTTGTTCGCAGGAATCCATGTTGTTCCATTGTCATTCGACATGTAAACTCCGTTTGACCATCCGGCATCAACAAAGATGGTCGTGTCAATAACAGCAAGCGCGTGAATGACCGTATTCGTTAATCCGTTATTTACTGCCGTCCACGAACTACCGTTATTTGTAGACAAAAATACACCACCGCCTGCTGTTCCCGCAAAAACATTCGTACCCGATACTGCCAACGAGAAAATCATGGTGTTCGTTAATCCGTTATTCGCCGTATTCCATGTCGCACCATTATTTGTTGAAATGTACATTCCGCCATTAGTGCCCGCAAATATCGTTGACCCCGATACAGCCATCGAACGAACATCTGTATTCGTCAAACCATTATTCATCAGGTTCCAGGTAATTCCGCTGTTTGTCGAGAGATAAACCCCGCCGTATGTTCCAGCATAAACATCGTTTCCGTTTGTTACCATACAACTGATATTTCCACCACATGGTCCATTCATCTGCTGCCATTGCGCATTTAACGAAAAAGTGCAAATAAGAGCAAAAAGGAGTACGTAGATTTTTTTCATCGAAAAGGATTTTTTACCAATACAAACATAATCGGGTGATGGTGTGAAATGATTTTCTTTTGGTTGAGCGGGAAGAAAAACCGATTGAACAGTAGGGGAGCCTTACCGATCAGTTCTTAGTACGCGTTTCGGCTTCTTCAAAGAATTTTAATATGATTTAGGCAGCTTGTTAGCCCTTACAGAATGGAAAATATGATCGCTTTCCCTTCCATTTTTTCTGGTTTCAAGCCAATTTCTAATTTTTTGAAGTTAATCTCGCTTCCATATTTACCCCATTCTGTCTTATCTTTCGGGAAAAATTTCAATAGTGATCAATTTCAAAGCTTTTTTGAAAAACAATTCCATCGTTCTGTTTGGGATTGCAATGGCTATACTATTGCTATTGCTCAAATGGTTTGAAATGCGTTTTATTATTTTCAATAATGCATTTGAAATTTATATCGGATTGATAGCATTGGTGTTTATGTCGCTTGGAATCTGGGTCGCACTTAAACTGTCCAAACCTAAAATAGAAACCGTTGTAATCGAAAAAACAGTTTATGTGGAAAACGAAACTGAATTCCGCGTCAATGAGGAAGAAATCAAAAAGCTCGGATTGAGCAGAAGGGAAATTGAAGTTTTACAGCTTATGGCAGATGGTTTTAGCAATAATGAAATTGCTGAAAAATTATTTGTGTCGGAAAATACGGTGAAGACACATTCTTCGCGATTATTCGAGAAGCTGGATGTGAAAAGGCGTACTCAGGCCGTTGAAAAGGCTAAACGCCTGACAATCATACCATAACATTTATAGTACTTTCGGGTGAAATGATCTATTCGGATTTAAATCATACTAATGAGTGATGACAAATGATTTTCGGCAAGCGACATTCGCCGCATAAAAACTAAAAACCTATGAAAAGAAATGTAATCGTATTCGGATTAATATCCGGTTTAATTGTTTCCACATTTATGGCAATTTCTGCCGGATCGTGCAGCAATGGAGATTTTGAGAACAGTATGCTTATCGGCTATGCTGCCATGATTGTTGCTTTCTCGTTTATCTTTATCGGAATAAGAAATTACCGGAATAAGTATAATAACGGTATTATCACTTTTGGAAAGGCATTCCAGGTGGGATTATACATCACACTAATTGCATCTACATTGTATGTAGTTGTTTGGCTTTTTGAGTACTATTTATTTTTCCCAGATTTTATGGATAAGTATTCTGAACACATTATTAAAGGACTTCAGGAAAGCGGAACTGCAAAAGCCGAAATCGAAAAACAGGTTCAAGAGATGGAAAAATATAAAGCAATGTATAAGAATCCGTTTTTTGTTATACTCTTTACCTATGCGGAAATTTTACCAACCGGAATTCTTATTACACTTATCAGTTCGTTAATTCTGAAAAGAAAACAGGATGGTACTGTTGTCAGCGCAAGTTAGATTAATCTGTTTGTCTCTACGAAATTGATTTTTAGAAAATCCTTTTCCAAAATGAAGAGGGGTATTTGAATAATTAATTATTCAGTGCTCCCTCTTCAATCCATATTCTGATCTGATCAATCTGGCAGGAGGGAAGCTTATTTCCACCTCTCGGCATTGCCTTGAATCCCACATCATGATTGACGGAACCGAATAATCGTCCGTCAGTTGCAACAACTCTTATGTTCTGATAATTGGAAAGATCAATTTGTCCGCTTGGTGTTGCGCCTGAATGACATCCCAGGCAATTATTTTGAATCATCGGAAAAATTGTTCCTGTATACGTTACGTTTGTTGTATCACATCCGTTCGAACATGAATTGTTATTTGCTCCCTGATTAATCCAGGTTCCGATAAGATTTATTTGAGCACCTGATAATGGAGCCGCCGGAGGAGGAGGCATTCGTTTGTCAGGATCGGTTTCAGTTAGAACTTCATATATTTCACTGTTGCTTGCCTTGCCGGGATCGACATCGCCTGTTATCATCACATTCGAATAATTGTTTAAGATTATTCCTTCTTTATGATCATCTACCGAATGGCATCCGCTTTTGGCACAGTTAGATA
>CAZAON010000305.1:0-2651 GCA_964486655.1 uncultured Flavobacteriales bacterium | reverse complement strand
ATACAGTTCGGATATGCTTTGATATACAAATACAGCTCGGCCAGCTTAGTATGAGCTTCAAGATTATTCGGATTAATCTGAATCGCTTTTTTGAATGCATCAATTGATCTCTGAATCTGTAAGCCTTTGAAATTAATATTTGCCAGAAGCAGATAATAATCATCGTGTGTTGAGTCAATCGAAACTGCTTTTGTTGCATCATCGAAGGCCTGCTTGTTATTGTTTCGCTGAAAAAAATAATCAGCCCGCTTGTAGAGCAATGCTGCATTAGCCGGTTCTTTAGCGATTTGTTCGTTAAGTGCGGCTAATTCATCTTTGGGTTTTTCGGATTGTTGTTCTTCCTTTTGTTGCTGACTGCAGGAAACAAAAAGCAGAATGATTATTAACCGAAAAGGATTTTGGAGAAGTGTTTTGATAAACAGATTTTTTGGAGTCATATGAATTTGTGGCTCTAAAATATATAATTTAATGGTGATTGTGTGAGTTTTTTTTTGCCAGGAAGACACGACGGTATGAAGGATCAGAGAAACGAATTTTGAAACCTGATCTTTGCGCCTTTGCGCCCTTGCGAGAAATTATTTTTTCCCAACATCTCAAAGACATAAATACAATTTTCTAAACTTCAACTTTGTGAGCCTTCGTGGAAATATATTTTTCTCGCAAGGGCGCAAGGGCGCAAAGGATTTAGAGGAATCTATGTGAGACCTGGTGTCGTTTTGTTTTTGTGGCAATATAATTTCTCGCAAGGGCGCAAAGTTCAGGTTTCTAAAATCCATCCCTGTGAAACTTTCTGTAGTTGTTACAAAAAGTTGAGCATAAAAAAGGCGCAAAGAGAACCCTTGCGCCTAAAAACTATAGTTATAAGTCAAATTATGCTGTTGCCATTAACTCTCTGATTTTTCTTTCGATTTCATCAGAAAGTTCAGGGTTGTCTAGTAATAATTGTTTAACGGCGTCGCGGCCCTGGCCGAGTTTCGTATCGTTATAGCTGAACCAGGATCCTGCTTTTTTAACAATACCTTTCTCCACACCGATGTCAACGATCTCACCTACTTTTGAAATTCCTTCTCCGTACATGATGTCGAATTCCGCAAGTCTGAATGGAGGCGCGACTTTATTCTTCACAACCTTAACCTTGGTGCGGTTACCAACGATTGCTTCTCCGTCTTTAATCTGACCGATGCGGCGAATATCCAGACGTACGGATGCATAAAACTTCAATGCATTACCACCGGTTGTAGTTTCAGGATTTCCAAACATGACACCGATCTTCTCACGAAGCTGGTTGATGAAAATACAGCAGCAACCGGTCCGGCTGATAGTAGCCGTCAGCTTCCTCAATGCCTGTGACATTAAGCGGGCCTGCAATCCCATTTTACTTTCGCCCATCTCCCCTTCGATCTCCGCCTTTGGTGTAAGCGCTGCGACTGAGTCAATAACGATGATATCGATCGCTCCGGATCTGATCAGGTTCTCCGCGATTTCGAGCGCCTGCTCGCCGTTATCCGGCTGAGATATAAGCAGGTTCTCTATGTCCACCCCTAATTTCTGCGCATAAAATCTGTCGAATGCATGCTCAGCGTCAATAAATGCCGCGATTCCACCGTTTTTCTGAACATTTGCAATGGAATGTATTGCAAGAGTCGTTTTACCTGAGGATTCCGGTCCGTAAATTTCAATCACCCTGCCCTTAGGAATACCACCTATTCCCAATGCCAGATCGAGGGAAATCGAGCCTGTCGATATTGCCTCAATCTGCTCCACTGCCTGGTCGCCCATTTTCATGATCGACCCTTTGCCGTAGGTTTTTTCAAGTTTGTCTAATGTTAATTGAAGCGCTTTCAGCTTTTCTTTCGAAGCTTCCTTCGCCGCATTTTCTTTTGCTTCTGTTGCCATAGTATTTAGATCTGTTTTATATGTCTTTTTTAATTGTATGAGCGCCAATTCGTATGATTATATTACAATCAAATACGCTCTTAGCAAATGTGCTAAAACTTTTCACATACAAAACAAATGTGTGAAACTTTTATATTTTGTTAAGGATAATAAATGCGAAAAGAGCCCCTGGAGGCTCCTTTCAACCGATTGCACTATACTAACCTAAAGTTTTGAGACCGTAATACGAGTCCGAAGGTCAAGTCCGGGTATGAAATCCAAAGAACTCATTAAGGAACCTTGTCCATTGTCCTTAATCCTTAGTCCTTACTCCTTAATCCTTACTCCTAAATCCTTCGTCCCTAATCCTCCGTCCAAAATCCAAAAAACCATCATTCATTAATAATCACCCCACTACTATCAATAATAATCTCCTTATCATCATCTCCTTTAATGTACACTCCGTTTTGATCGATGTGAACACCGCGTTTCTTTTTATGAATTGAAGGAGGAAGTGGTGCTTCGGGTTCACGCGGACCGCCGATTGTCAATTCTGAACCGTCACAATCGACACATGTCAATCCTTTATCTCCCATACGCCAGCGACGATCAACCATATCATGGTCGAGAATGTTTTCAACATTGTCTATATCGTATATGAGTTCTCCAATCGATTTGTCGAGATAAACAGTCGCTCCTTTCGGCACTCTTAATATGAGTTGCATCCTCTGACCTCTGTATTTTTCATCTTTGTTAATTACGAAATAGGGTTGTAA
>CAZAON010000304.1:0-3419 GCA_964486655.1 uncultured Flavobacteriales bacterium | reverse complement strand
GATTCAAAGCGATGGTAAAATCGTAGTAGCCGGATCGACAGTTGTACAAAGTCATTTTCAGTTTGCCCTCTTACGTTATAATGAAGACGGGTCTGTTGATACGTCGTTTGGCGAAGGTGGAGTTGCTTCGACATTCATTGGTACGGCAAATTGCAAAGCGACTGCACTCACTATTCAATCCGACGGAAAAATTCTTGTTTGCGGATTCTATGATAATAACTTTTATAACGATGCCGCCATTGCACGCTTCAATCAGGATGGTTCGGTTGACAGTACGTTCGGTGCAGGTGGAGTATGGAGACTTACTTTAAGCGGACAGTTCGATGAGTTTCATGATGTCGTAGTAGAGAATACCGGAAGAATAATTGTAGGAGGAAGAACGTTTTTCAATAACTCTTATGATTTTCTATTGTTCGCGATTTTACCCGATGGTTCCATAGACAGTTCATTTGGTTCGAATGGAATTGTAAGAACAGATCTGGGAAATTCATATGACTGCATATATTCTATCAGTCTTGCGGCAAACGGGAAAATTCTTGTTTCAGGTAATAAAGAAATCGGTTCTTCATTTTTCGCTGCGGCTCGATATTTTTCGAATGGTATGATCGATAATAGTTTCGGAGTAAACGGAATTTTTACAATAGGTGCAGGCAGCCGCTTTGACAAATGTTTTGGCATGGCTTTACAGAATGATAGTTCCATAATATTGGTAGGCACTCATCACAATAGTAATATCGATGAGTATATGGTTGCGAAGCTCAATGCCGGCGGAATGATTGATTCACTATTCGGAAATTACGGAGTAGTAATGTTGCCAACAACTAATTCAAATGATGTATTGAGCGATGTAATTGTTCAGTATGACGGAAGAATTTTATTAGCCGGAAGCGGAATGGGTCAGCAGCCTGTTCTCATTCGCCTGAATGAAAACGGAGATGTTGACTCAACGTTTGGTGCGAATGGCTTCTTCGCCGCAAATACGGGTTCAAGTATCAATGCCCTTAATTCAGTTCTCATGCTGCCTGATAGTTCGGTAATCATGTGCGGATTTACTTATAACGGACTTGACGACGATTTCCTTGTTACAAAAGTCTTAATTGATTTTACAAGCAGTATTGAAGTTATCCGGGAAGACCTGCAAATGAATATTTTTCCGAATCCGGCTACTGATTATATTTCCGTTTCTCTTCCTTTTATGCTTGATGGCTCCGGCTCACTTACAATTTACAATCAGGAAGGAAAATATGTTATGGCCCATCAATTTCCTTTTCTGAACAAACAATTGACGATCGGATTGCCATACTTAAAGGCCGGAATTTATTTTTTGGAAATCAGTACCGATGAATTTCAGGCGGTCAGAAGATTTGTCGTTCAATATTAATTCGGAAATATTTAATAAGAAATAATTAAAACAGATCCACCTGATTCTGCATGAGATTACAGGTGGATCTATTAAGAAAAGAAATTACAACAACACACACTCAATGAAAACATTCAAAAAAATTCTAAAGTGGACAGGCATTACATTGTTACTGGCAATTCTGATTTTGGCAGGATATGTTACAATGCAGCAGGATGCAAAGTATGACGCGCCTATGCCCGAAATTCATGCCAGTAAAGACAGCGCTGTAATTGCACAGGGTAGTTATTTATTTAATGGTCCGGCTCATTGCATGGATTGTCACGGAAATAAATCCTCAAACCCACTGACAAATACCATGGATAATGTAACTCCTTCCGGGGGAATGGAATGGAAATTACCGATTGGATTATTGTATTCGCCGAATATTACATCAGACAAAGAAACGGGAATTGGAAAGCTGACTGATGGTGAAATTGCAAGAACATTGAGATATGGAGTTGGATCAGATAACAGGGCCATAATTGACTTCATGCCTTTTCATGATATGAGCGATGAAGATCTTGGGGCAATTATTTCATATCTGAGAACTATTCCGCCGGTAAAAAATGAAATACCACGACCGGAATATAATTTGTTAGGCAAGGTCATAAAAGCATTTATGATTAAACCCGTCGGTCCGTCAGGCGAAGTTCCTCGTTCCGTCGCAAAAGGTCCGACTGTTGAATACGGAAAGTATTTGACAAACAGTGTTGCGAATTGCAGAGGGTGTCATACTAATCGCGATATGATGACAGGGGCCTACATAGGTGAAGATTTTGCAGGCGGATTAAAAATTGATGTATTGAATAAACCGGGAAAATTTTATGTGACGAGGAATCTGACACCCGATCCTCAGTTCGGTCATATCAAAGACTGGTCATTGGATGTTTTTATAAATCGATTCCACAATGGAAGAGTGTTTGATGATTCACCAATGCCATGGGAGGCGTTTAAGAATTTAGATGATACCGATCTCACTGCAATTTATAATTATCTGAAAACCTTAAAACCCGTACATTCTGATCCGGGTCCGTTATTAATCACCGAAAATACTTCAATAAATAATTAATAAAACTCAAGTGGAAGTGGCATAAAAAAAGGAAAGGCTGGCGACATCAACATCGCCAACCTTAACCAACTTGGAAGCTACAAAGATAATTCTCAATAGTTAATATCATTGTTAAATTCCGCCGAACGAGCGAAATATTTGGCCGAATGGAAAATTACTAAGCAATAAGTACAACCTAATCTTTTATTGTAGTTGCAACAATGACAAATTGAGAATTAAATTATTTATTTCATGAATATTGTTGTCTGATTATGACAATTAATTGAGAGTGATAGGGAGTAAAGAATGTAATTGTTAATTCTTTTAACAATTACATTTATTCGCAGAAACTATTATTTAAAAACTCATTTTGCCACGGTAAAATTTACATACTTACCATTAAGTATAGAATATATTATTTCTATATTAATAATTGAATATTAAATATTAACTATATGAAAATAATTTCAACTTTATTATTTGTCAAAATATCCGTTTTTGATTTTACAAAAGCTATATCGGACTCGGTCACACACATCACAATGTTTCACCAGGAGAATTAATAAAATATTAAACCAATAGCCATTGCGTCTTTGCATCTTTGCGCCTTCGCGAGAAATTATTTTTTGCCACAAGGTCTCCCCCAAATGAGCAGGCAAGACACTAGCTACACCAGGAGAATTAATAAAATATTAAACCAAAAGCCATTGCGTCTTTGCGCCATTGCGCCATTGCGAGAAATTATTTTTTGCCACCAGTCTCCCCCAAAGAAGCAGGCAAAACACTAGCTTCACCAGGAGAATTAATAAAATATTAAACCAATAGCCATTGCGTCTTTGCATCTTTGCGCCATTGCGCCATTGCGAGAAATTATTTTTTTTTGCCACCAGGTCTCCCCCAAAGTAGCAGGCAAGACACTAGCTTCACCAGGAGAATTAATAAAATATTAAACCAATAGCCATTGCGTCT